>DYGV01000004.1:45534-65027 GCA_020724505.1 Anaerolinea thermophila | reverse complement strand
GCGCGCAGGGTGACGTCGGGGTGACAGGATTCGCAGGTGGGCGATTGAAGCCCAGCGTAGCGGTGGTTGGCAGGCGCCAGAGCTGTCTCTTGTGGGCTGGTATGGCATTGACTGCACTCAGCAGGTTGACCGTGAAGTTCATGACCGGTATGGCAGTTGATGCAGTTCATTCGTCCTTCACGGAAGTGCACGTCGCCGGGGTAACCTTCGTTCTTGCCCAGATATTCATTGCCCACGCGGCTTCCGTGGCAGGCTGTGCATGAGCGTGTCATGGGTGGGGTGCGGGTGAACAGGTGTCCGTCAAATAGGCCGCCGCCCACGCTGGCCGGCTGACCAACATGACAATCGCCACAGGAGGAGTGGCAACGCGCGCAGTGGTTGCCAAACATCTCCTCCAACGCCGGGTGGTTCTCTGGCGCAGAACGCGCCTCTAACACCGTCCAATAGCCCTGTTGCGTGGCGTGCAGGCTATTCGCATATACCGAAGCAACATTCGGGTGACACTCGCTGCAGGCGTTAGGATTACCCTCGCTGGGGCGTGCGATCAGCTCTGTATGGGCGGTCTCCTTATCGGAAGATTGCATGCCTCCGTGACATTTGGTGCAGGGTATATGACCGTGAACGGTCTGAGGAAATTTCTGGGCGTTAACCAACACCTTTTCCCATGGCTCCAACGGAGCCACTTCGCCCCCTCAGCCAACTCCTTTGGATTCGCTTTCGCCAGCCTCTTCTTCTGGTTTGGCAGTATCAATCAGGCGCTGCTTATCCGAATGACAGCTCAGACATTCGTCCTGTTCCGCGATTGCTGTCTCAGCTATGGGCGTTACAACCGCTGGCGTTCCGTCCTGATCAGCTTCCGTGGATGTGCTTTGCACATTAAGCGCCGGCTGATCTGGGGCGATGAGAGAGGCGGATGGTTGGCAACTCGCCAGCAAAACGCTCCATATAATCGCCGCAGCAATGAAGAGGTGTAACCTGTGCAATGATCGCATCCTATCAGCCTTTCGCTTTGTACGAATTTTCACGAAGATTATATAAGTAAATTTGTATAGAAACAAGTGATATTGATAATTATTGCTTATAGGTCTTGCTTATCTATTATCATAGGTATAAACTATGCTAAAATGCGTTTTGACACTTGAGTTACCTATGGAATATGTGCTATTATTCACAAGGAAGGCGCCTTATGTTAGATGTTCACCAACTCAATGTTTTTTTGGCTGCAGCCGAGACGCTCAACTTCACCCAGGCAGCGCAACGGCTGCACATGACCCAACCCAGCGTCAGTCAGCATATCCAGGGTCTGGAACGCCACTTCGATATGCAATTGTTCTTACGAAACGGACGTAATCTGGAGCTGACCGAGGCGGGCATCGCGCTTCTTCCGCTGGCGCGCGAAGCGGTATCACTTTCTATTCGCATAGATGAAACCATGGAGTCGCTCAAAGGAAAGATTTATGGACATTTGATCGTCGGTTGCAGCACCACGCCGGGTAAATATATCCTGCCGCAATTATTGGCGCGCTTTCATCGAATCTATCCCCAGGTGCGGGTGACTTGCCAGGTCGCGCCGCAGACGGAAACCTTACGTAGCGTGGCTGAGGGGGAGGCGCACTTTGCCCTGTATAGCATCACCAATGAGAGTTACCCGGATATTGAAGCGGTATCTTTTCTGTGCGATCCGATTGTATTGATTGCGCCGCTGGATCACCCCTGGGCAAAACGAGAGATCATCGAGCCGAGCGAATTGCTGGAAGGGGACTTTATCATGCGCGAGACCAGCTCTGGCACTTTTAGCGCGGTGCGGGAGGCGCTGGCGCAACATAATATTTCTACCGCCGATTTGCGCATTTTGATCACCCTGGGTAACGCCGAGGCAATTGCTCTGGCGGTGCAAGAGGGGATTGGGGTGGGATTTCTCTCCCAAATGGTGGTAGATCGCCTTTGCCGCGGCAAAGTGGCGGAGGTGCGAGTGCGCGGTGTTGAAATTTGCCGCGAGATTTTCATCGGAAGGAATAGCCGGCGACCGGCCACCAGCGCACAGACGGCATTTTGGGATTTTTTAACCCAAAACGGTGAGCGTTTGCCAGGTTTGAACGACGCGGTTTAGCTTCTATGCACTGATCTACACGAGGTAGATACGATGAAAAAAAGATGCAATTTGAGCAAACACCCCTTGATTCCACTCTTCTGCGGCCTCTTGGTAGGCGCGCTCAGTATGGTTTTAATGGTCGGCGCAGCTTGGGCAGCGCCAGCCTCTTTGCCAATGGTGCAGGAAACGCCGGTTTCTCCCGCTTCCGTTGCAACGGAAAGCGCCCCTCCAGTCAAACCATGCGCTGAATGTCATCCAGATGTGGATGCAGCCTGGACGCTAAGCGCCCATGCCCACGCATTTGACAACCCTGAGTTTCGCCAACGGTGGAAATCACTCGGCGAGCCAGGCGAATGTCTGGTTTGTCATACCACTGGCTATCAGGCGACAACAGGCGATTTTGTCGCCGAAGGCGTTACCTGCGAAGGCTGTCATGGCGCGGCGGTGGACGGGCACCCGCCAGCGGTTATGCCTGTTCGGGCAGACACCGACTACTGCGGCCAATGTCACCCAATTACCTTGGGGGAGTGGCGGCTAACCGGCCATGCCTCCGCCGATGTTGGCTGCGTGGATTGCCACAATCCGCACAGTCAACACGCCTTGTTTGAGAACCCGGATGAGATGTGCATCAACTGCCACAAGGACGATATTGGTGAACATAAAGATGATTTGCATATCCAGAAAGGGATAGGCTGTGTGGAATGTCACGCCCTGACACTGCCGCCGGAGACACTGCCTCCTGACGGTCTTGCGCCTACCGGCCATACTTTCACGATCACTCCGGCGACTTGCGTTTCGTGCCATACCGACACGTTGCGCATCGGCAAACCTCTTCCTGGCTACGAGGCTGGCGCTAAGGCGATCAGCAACAGCTTGCCGGTCAGTCCCACTTTGCCGACACTGACAGCTCAATATGTTGGCGTAGCCCCCGCAAGTGGAAGCCTACCGCCAGAGCAGCAGGTCCAGGCCCTGGAGGCGGCGCTGGCCAGCGCTCGCCTGTCCACGCTCTTCCAGGGCGGCATTATTGGCCTGACGTTGGGCGGCGCAACAGCATATTTCATTGGACGTAATCAGCGCCGCAATGAGGAAGAAGATCACGCTGAGACCGCTGACGAACTCGCCGATCAAAAAGAAGAGGCTGGTCATGAGTAAGTCGCAGATCCAAGATCAACAACCGGAGAAAAAAAGTCGTAAAAAGCATCCTCTGCTCAGTCGTAAGGATGCATTGAAGATCGGCGGGTTGACATTGGCGGCAACCGCGGCGACCCAGATGGTGATCTCTGGTCCGCTTTCTGCGGATGCAGTGCAAGGCATCGGCCGCGCCACGCATAACGGGCATACGGCGTCTGAAGATGCTGCCCCGCCTCATCAATGGCGCATGGTCATTGATCTATCTCGTTGCATTGGTTGCGAGTATTGTGTGCGCGCCTGTCAGGCGGTAAACGATGTGCCGGATGATGAGATGCGCTGGAATATTGTCTTCCCAGAACGCACAACGATTGGGGTGGATTTTTACATGAACCGCCCATGCCAGCATTGCCAGGAAGCTCCGTGTACACGGGTTTGTCCAGTGGGAGCCACCTGGGTGCGGGCGGACGGAGTTGTGGTGATGGATTATGATCGTTGTATCGGCTGCCGTTATTGCCAGGTTGCCTGCCCGTATGATGTGCGTCGTTTTAACTGGCGGCCGGTGACAGAGGCGAATCCATATGCGCCGCAATGGGGATCGTCAGAAGTGCCCCGAAGGCCACGTGGTGTAGTGGAAAAGTGTACTTTCTGCGTTCACCGCATTGATCGCGGCTTAGAACAGGGTCTGACTCCTGGCGTGGACAAAGCTGCAACGCCAGCCTGCGTTGCTATTTGTCCGGTGGGGGCGCGTATTTTTGGCGATGCACTAGATCCGCAAAGCCCGGTCTCACAATATTTAGCGCAGCACGAAACCTTCCGTCTGCGCGAAGAATGGGGTACGCAGCCGAAAGTACATTATGTGCGCCCAACCAATGGGAGAAGCTAATATGGCGACCACTGTTCTCAACATCCACCCTTCTCATCGGCCTCTCCAGATCTGGATTGCCAGCTTGCTGGTTGTTTTTCTCATTGGCCTGATCTCTATGTCGCAAGTGCTGTTGAACGGTCTGCAAGTGACCGATTTAAGCGACCAGGTACCCTGGGGGCTATGGATCACGCTTGATTTGTCTGCTATTGCCTTAGGTGCAGGGGCGTTCACCCTTTCGGCGGCAGTGTATATCTTTCGCATTAAGCGGTTAGAAGTGCTGGCGCGCCCGGCGGTTTTTGTCGGCTTTTTAGGATATACCTCTGCGATGCTGGCTCTGGCGATGGATATCGGCCGGCCAGACCGTTTTTGGCATCCATTGGTTTATTGGAATGTACATTCGGTGTTGTGGGAGATCACCTGGTGCGTGGTTCTGTATTCCTCGGTTCTGGTTATGGAAGTTATGGCCGTGGTTGGCGACAGTCGTCTGGGTGAACGCTGGCCGCGACTGCGAAGCATTGGACATTTTATGCATCGCCTGACGCCAGTGCTAGCGGTCGCCGGCATGGGGCTATCGTTGTTGCACCAGTCCTCACTGGGCGCCACTTACAGCGTGCTCAGCGGCCGCGCAATCTGGTTTAAGCCATCCTTGCCAGTGATGTTCATCGTCTCCGCTGTGGCTGGAGGTATGTCGCTCACTTTATTGGCAACGCAGATTGTCTCACTACTGCGCCGCCAGCAGATTGTCCCGCCGGCAGTATGTGCTCAGGTGACGCGTACAGTTGGCTTTATAACGCTGGGGTACCTTTATATCAAAATGTGGGATTGGGCAGCCACTTCGTATTATACAAATGCTCCCGCCACAGCGGACATTCTTACACGCTTACATGCTACCACGCCCTATACCAGCACCTTTTGGGGTGTGGAGGTTTTACTAGGCGGGCTGGCGCCGGCGATTGTCCTATTAACTCCCAATCTGTGCAAGCGCCGCGGCTTGACCATGTTGGCATTGGCACTGGTGGTGATCGGAGTTATTATTAACCGCTGGAATATTACTTTGTCGGGACTGATCGCTCCGCCGGATTGGTCGCCTGGGGTGTTGGGTAATATCGTCGCGGTGTCCTATTTCCCTTCGCTGATCGAAATCGGTGTGGCGTTGGGCATTGTAGCTTACGCTCTGTTAGGATTCACCCTAGGCGTGCGTTATCTGGCGATTTACCCTTCAAAAGATAACTGTGTGGATTAAGAAGTGCCTGTTTTGAGAAGCGAATAATTTCGAATATCGAGTAGTGTTATAATTTTAGTAAAGTATGTGATCCGTTTGAGGAGTACATTGAAGTGATGCTATACCGCTGCCATAACTGAAGTGCGCTCTTTGGCGCAGGCTTGCGCCTATTGAACCGTTTCCACACGCCGACAGGTGGCGAGGTCCACGCGTGAATTAATTCTGCTCGATCTCCTGAGCCGCCGTCCGCGTGTGCGGGCGGCGGTTTTTGATTCAATCCAATTCATTGTCTTTTCAGGAGATTTGAGATATGACCAACCCCAACGCTGAAACTGTTATCCTTGTTACCCGCAATGGGATGGGGGACGCCGATGTGGAATTGCGACAAAAACTGATCCAAGTTTATTTCAATTTGTTGATCGAGAACGACTGCCTGCCGCCAATCATCTGTTTCTATGCTGATGGTGTGAAGCTGGCAGTGAGCGGTTCGCCGTTGCTAGAACAGCTCAAGATGATGGAAGCGAAGGGCACGCGCCTGATTTTGTGCTCCACCTGTCTAAATTACTTTGGCTTAGTGGAACATGTGCAGGTGGGCATTGTTGGTGGAATGACCGACATCATTGACGCCCAATTGCGCGCCGCTAAAGTGATTTCGATCTAGCCTGCGGCGGAACTGAGTTCGAGGTGTGCTATTCTTCGCGCACTAGTTTTTGGCGATGAGTACCATCGCACAGAGGCATGGATTTGGACTGTCCGCAACGGCATAACGTTACCCGATTGCGAGTTTCGAAAGGTTGACCATCGGATCGTTCGACGGGTATATAGCCGGTGACCCATAATGGTCCGATAATTACGCCCTGTTCGGTCATTTCGGTGGTGACAGCGATCTGCTGCGGCAAATCTGGCTCGTTATCATGGTCTTCACCGGCTAGCTGGTAAGTATAGGAGCCGGAAGGGCAGCGTTCCATCATGGCGATCGCTAATGAGCGAAGAATAGTGTCGTCATCCAAGTGCTGCACCATGCGGTGAACATCGCGCAATCGGTTGCCACAAAAGCCGGCGCTCATACATAGGCTGAGATCGCGGCGCACGATGATCTTGCGGCTGCCGCGGTAGATGACGCGGCGTTCAGCGGTGGTATTGGTATCCGCGGTTTCTGTGCCATTAAACCCGACGCGGCGGTGCGAACCATCGCAGAAAGGCTTGTTCTTTGAATTTCCGCAGCGGCACAGATCGTAAGGTTCCTCGGCAGGGTGGTAATCCATCTCTTTACGCCAGGCGATGGGTTCACCGTATTCGCTTATCACGGGTGTTTTGCGCACTAAGGGGATACCGCCCATGACGGTGTAGGGGCCGTTTTTACGGATGATAATCTTTTTGGAGGATGGGTTGTCTGGGAAAGTCATAAAGGGTCTCCTTATGATTGCGATAAACAATTCGAATAGACGATAATGTCACGGGCG
Organism: Anaerolinea thermophila; assembly: GCA_020724505.1. GTDB lineage: Bacteria > Chloroflexota > Anaerolineae > Anaerolineales > UBA4823 > RBG-16-57-11. The sequence goes on along the minus strand of DYGV01000004.1, from coordinate 58,254 downwards.
AAAAATGCAATAAACATTATACTCGATAGCAGAATCGAGTTCTGTGTGGAGAGGATAGAACTCAGGCGGCTTCTGTTTCAGGGTAAGAATAGCGGACGGGCAGGCGCACAGTGAAGATCGAGCCTTCGTTCACAACACTTTGCACGTCTATAGATCCGCCTAATTTCTGGCATAGCAGGTAAGTGATCGCCAGTCCCATCCCGGCGCCGCTATAACGATTGCGACTTTCGCGATAAGAGGGCGGGTAAGGCTGGAAAATGGATTTGAGCCGATGCGCGGTGATGCCGATGCCGGTATCGCTCACTTCAAAAATAATCTGTTCCGCGCCCTGTTCGTGGGTTTCGCGGCGCACGCACAAATTCACTTTGCCTTCTTCGGTGAATTTTGCGGCGTTGCTGAGTAAGTTGAGCAGGATTTGCTTTAAACGAGTGGCATCTGTGTACATCATGCCCAAATCATCCGCCAGGTCAGCAAAAAATTGGTTGTGGTTCTTCTCAATCAGGGGACGGGCAATGAGGATAGTCTGATCCAGCAGATCCTTCAAAGAAAACCACTCTGGAAAGATTTCGATTTCGCCTAGTTCCAGGCGCGAAAGGTCCAGCATATCTTTGCTCAGATCCGCCAGGTAGCGCGCTGCCGCTTCGATATGTTTGGTGCGAAGGGCAAAATCCGGGTTATCCAGGGATAGCGCCTGGCTGTGGAGCATCTCACTAAAGCCCAGAATGATGGTGAGGGGAGTGCGCAGATCGTGACTGATGTCTGCAAGGAAGCGCGCCCGTTCACGATAGGCATTTTCTGCAGCCTGACGAGCCGCTTCTAGCTCGGCGTTGATCTCTTGGAGGACAGCGGTGCGTTCTTGTACGCGCTGTTCCAATTCATCGCGTCGCTGGATGATCTCCGCGGCTCGGATTCGTTCCAATCGGCTATATTGTAAGCGGCTAGTCAATGCCAGCGCAGCGACCACAGTAGTGAAAGCAAACAGCGGCATTGCCCGCATCCACTGACCGTCAGAGATATACCATCCGGTTGATGCGGCAAACAAAGTTGCGGCGATGGACAATCCGAGTAGATGGCGCAGCGGTAAGAAGATGGCGCTAAAGATCAGCGCCGGCGCCAGCCATAAAATGGGGGAAAAAAAACCGCCGCTGAGCGATTGTGGTTCAGGCGGCAGTTTTTTCGATTCAACGATCAGGCCAATGAAAGGCATCATAGTCAAGATGATTGATGACAACTCAATGCCCCACAGATAACGCCGGCTTCGCCCAAGCAGATAGCAGACCAGAAGGGATACACATACGACACCCATTCTGGCGACATCTGCACGCTCGGCGTTGTGATCCAGAGAAACCAACGCATAAAGCGTCCCAAAGCCGGAGAGCGCAATAAGAACCAGCGTGACGCTTAGAAATAATACAATTTGATGACGTGTATCAGGCGCGGTAATACTCGCGTGTGGACGAACAAGCCATTCAAGCCAGGGAAGCAAATCTTTGTGCGTGGTCATTTCTCCCAGTTAAGGTTGCTCGTGCGCTGTGAAAAAAGTATAGCGGTTTGATGACAATTTGTCAATTATTTATTGCAAGTAAGCGATCCTTGCACTGGCAAGGCATTGGTGATACACTCAGGATGCAATTTGTGTTGCTTTTCACGATTTGCTCTTGGGTGATGATTCTTTCAAAGGAGCGCTTCTATGCCAAAACTTGCCATTGTCGCCGATAGCACTATCAGCGTCCCTGAACGTTTGTTGAGAGAATTGAAAATTCACACCGTGCCTTATTACATCCACCGCGGCGCGGAAGTGCTACGCGATTTGGTGAGCATTGACCGCGAGAGTTTCTATCGTTGGTTGCCCAACGCGACCCAATTGCCCACCACGGCTAGCCCCGGGCCGGGCGATTACATCAATATGTACCAGAAGTTGGCGGAACAGGAGGGCGTGGAGGAGATCGTCAGTATTCACATGACCTCCAAGGGCAGCGGGGCATATCAGGCAGCCATGGCAGCAAAGAACATGATCGCCGAAGTGTTGCCGCGCTTGCGCGTGGAAGTGATTGACACGTTGAATGTTTCGATGTGCCACGGTTGGATCGCTATCGAGGCGGCGCGGGCAGTGCTGGATCAGTTGCCCATCACAGGAGTTCTGGAACGCATAAAGCAGTTGATCCCGCGGGTGCGCATGATCCAGACTGCTGACACGCTGAAATACCTGTATATGGGTGGGCGTATTGGGCGCGCCAAGCATTTGATTGGCTCGCTGTTGAATATCAAGCCGCTGATCGGTATGGAAGATGGGGTAATTGTAGCGCTAGGCACGGCGCGCAGTCGCAATCAGGCGTACCGTATGATTGCTGAGATGGTGGAAAGGGCAGTGGGAGCTGGCGGTAAGATCAAAATCGCTTATGTGCACGCTGCAGCTCTGGAAGAAGCGCAGAAGCTGCGCGAATTAATCGAAGCGCGGGTTCAAGTGGTGGAATGGATATTCGCGGAGCTTTCGCCAGCTTTGGGTGTACATTCCGGGCCGGGTACGGCGGGTGTGTGCTATTATCCAATTTCAGCTACCGGCTAGGGGAAAGGCTCGAATTTATTCATCGCCCGATTCGTCGTCGGCGATGGCGCCTGGTTGTTCGAATTCTATAACTTCGCCATGTATGTTGATGACGATGCGAAAGCCCATCATCCCTAAATAAGCGCGCAACTCTTCGGGCAAACCGGTGTTGAGCAAGGCTTCAAACTGCCGGTCAATGTTTTTGATCTGGGCGGCGATCATCGCCCGTGAAAAAATGTCGTCCTGACCGAGCATTTTGGCAGCTTGCTCAGTGACCAGATCCTCATGTCCTTCAATGGATTGCAACATCAACGCTAATACCTGGCGATCCACCTGTTCGGAGGGGATGTGGCGACGAAAGCCATTGTCATCTACCACATAACAGGCTTCGGAGCCTACATACACTACTTCTGCTGGACGGTCAAATTCGTCGAACACTAAACCTTGAAAGACGGCTTTATTTGCCATTTAGGAACTCCAATCTGTCACATCGGCGTCTATTCCTGCCGGCCCTCGATCGTACCTAGTAAAATAGCGGCTGCGATGCCCAGTCGCCGATCCAAGCGATTTTGTGTATCCATGCTGAAATCCAGATCCATTTCATATCGCAGTAAGTTGAAACGTTGGCGAAAATCTGCCACGCGCTGCTCGCCCATAAACAGATCGTAATCCTGCGGCAGCAAGCTGCCCAGGAGGATGCGTCGCAGCAAGGCGCGTCCCAGGCTGTCTTCTTGCAAGAGACCAATAGGTTGATCGTTTAGATCTAAGACCTCCCAGGTGTCTCGGGCAAGCGAATGTAAGCCGCGACGGCGCAACGCGCCAATGCGCGTGTTCATCACGGCATCATAAACATCGTACGTGGCTGAGATGTCGTTCACTTGCCGGGCGTGGATACGCAGCAGCTCATGGACGCGCGTTTCTTCCGCCCAAATGCGGATATCCTCACGCAGACGGAACATCTTTTGCTGGCTGAAGAATGCCAATTCGCCGTCTGGGGTGTAGATGCGGAAGGTTCCAGTGAGCGCCAATACCTTGCGGCGCATCAAGTAGCGAGGGTATTGAAAAACGTTTGTGTACATGATTTCGTCGCAATCTGTGTTCTTTGGACTATTGATGAACTGCAAAGATTATTATACCTTTGAGATTGCCACGCTGAAAGCATAAGCCGGGTCGAGGTTTTATCGGTCAGGCGTCGCTTGTCTTATGGATGCACGGACACAACAGTGCCTACCGAAGCCCATTCAAAAAGCCAGCCGGCGTCGGCAGGGCGCAGGTTGACGCAGCCGTGGCTCATGGGTTGGCCGAAGTTATTATGCCAGTAGGTGCCATGCAGCCCATAGCCCTGGTAGAAATACATCACATACGGCACGCCACTCAAGTAGTAATCTGCGCCGGACATATCAGCAGTGCGATATTTGACATAGATGCGAAAGACGCCGGTTACGGTTACTGTAGGCCATACACCTGTGGAGACGATAAAGCTATTCACAATCTGGTCGCCTTGCATGGCGAAGGTGGTTTGCGAAGACAAATCTACATCAATCCAGCGTTCATTCGCCCCCACCTGAGGCGGTCTGGGGCCCGGACCGCTGGTTTTTTGCGGTTTTGGGCGTTTGGTAGGGCGAGGAGTAGGTGGTGGCGGTGTAGGGCTGGGAGGCGACGTTGGAGTGAGGGTGGGGATTTCCGTTGGCAGAGGCGTGGCCGTGAAGGTGGGAGTTTGCGTTGGCGTGAACGTTGGCGTGGCTGTAGGGGTGAAAGTCGTCGTCGGCGTGGCGCTGGCGGTGGGGGTGTAGGTAAGAGTTGGCGAAGCTGTGGGTGTGGAGCTAATCAACCAGGCGATGGCAGTTCGACGAGCGTCATCCAGGGGTGGAACAACAACCGGAGACCAGGCTTGAAACGCCAGATTCGTCGCTATGCATAACAAGATCAACGCAGCCAACCAGGTTATCGAAAGCGGCCAACGACGGCGACGGGGACGTTCGAAAGATGGCGCCAGCGCGATTGGCGCAACACCAACGCTCTGCGTCGCGACTACTGCTTGAGCGCGGTCGGCTTGGATGGGCAGTACCCCTTCCCGGCGCAGTCGCTGAACAGCCCAATGCACTCCGGCGCGAGCGCGCCGGCTGGCGGGATTGATCTCCAATGCTCGGTTCAGGTAAGCCAGAGATGCGCGCGGCTGGGCGGTTGTGGCGGCTAACAGCAACCACGGGTCCTCCCATTGTGGGGATAAGCGCGCTGCCAGGGCGGCGCTGCGCCGCGCTTGCAGCCGGTCGCCGCGCTGCAAAGCCTGCCGCGCCTGTTGGACGGCTTGCAACGCCTGGAGGTGATGTGAGTTGGCTGCGGGATCGCTGGCAGGAGACGGCATTTATGGATTGGCAGTTGGGGCAAGGGGAGAAGCCAACGGAATGGTGGGCGTGGGCGCAACCACTTCGTTGCGCAGATAACACAGAATACCCTGAGCAACGCCAAAAGCCACAACATCGGTTCGTTCGGTCAGAAGTTGGCGATCGAGGTTCATAAAACCGGTTTCGATGATGGCTGCCGGCGTTGTTTCGTGGATCTCGCCAAAGGCGTGGTAACTGGTCATGTCCGGCGTAACGGAGGTGCTGTGCAGCGGTAAGCCGGTTGCCGAGGCGTAGCGTGAGCGCAAACAGGCGGTGAGCAAGGCGGCTCTCTCTGGATGCCTTGTAGCCAAGGCCGAGGCGACTTTGAAGCCGGTGGCGTCTTCGATGAAATCGCACGAGTCGTTATGGATGGAAACCAGCGCGGCAGCCTGATAATTCGTCAGGCGCGGATCGAATTCGTGCAGCAAATCTACCTGGTAACCGGCCTCAACCAACAGCTTTTGGACGCGGGTGGCGATTTGCAGGTTGAGATCCACCTCTTTCAACCCGTCGGGGCAGACAGCGCCAGAGTCGTTTTTCCAGTGGCCGGCGACAATGCCTACCAAATTAGGGTTGCGCAGGGTGGGGGTGGGGGCGCCTGGCGGGAAGGTGGGGCTGGGTCGCAGGGCAATGGTTGCCACTGCGGCGGGTGGAGCAGGAAAGCCGCTGAATTGCCCTGGCGTCCATGCGGTAAATAAGGTGGCCAACACAAACGCAACCCCGATGACCAGGCTGAGTTGAAAGATCATTCCCTGGCGCGGTGGCGCAGCGGTTTGCCTGGAATGCAAGAATTTTAACGACCGTCGGGAGGGTGTTTGCGCTTCAGCTTGCGGCGCGGGGTTTTCAGATTCCGGCATGGCTTCGATCATAGCGCATTTGTGCGAAGTTGACAAGCATAAAATATTGCACCTATCAGAACAACTCACTGCTGAAGGGTGCAAGGAATATGCCGGAATGGAACTTGAAAGCTCATCATAGCCTCGTTGAAAGCGTATGGAAGATGAACTTAACGTGCCCAATGCAGGGCGTAACCTGCAGCGGGCAATGGAATCGCTGCGTCGCCGTTTAGAGGCAGATAGATTAGCTTCCCCAAAGGTGGAAATTCAGCCGGCGCAGCCGAAGCCAGGTCAAGAATGACTACTCCCTGGGCATCGGGCGACCAGAGCGCCTCGCCTACTAACCAGGCGTCGTTTCGCAGTGGGGCGCGGTGAGACAGGGCGTCGGCTTCTGCTTGCACTGGCGTGAGCATGACATCACCTTCAGGAAAAGCGTCCGTCTGGCCGTAAAAATAATACAACTTGCTATTTTTAGCCTGGAAGACAAATCCCGGCAGATGATATAGCCCGTCATCTGTTTGGCTTGGTATGAGCGTCTGACTTTGACCGCTGGCGGCATCGGCGCGCCATAAACCAGTCGAGAACATGCCCACGAAGGGGTTGGCGTAGTAGATCGCCGTGCCGTCCAACGACCAGATCGGGTTGCAGCAAACCGTTTTGAGCGGCGATGCATCGGATGGCATTTTACCTGAAGCCTCAACAGGTGGTGGGTTTTGGATGAACGTCAGGTCATCGTCGGTGGTGCTTACCACTGCCAGCCCGCCCAATGCAGAAGCGCCGGCATAGCCCAACAGCAGCCGCTTGCCGTCGGGTGCCCAAGATTCGGGCCAGAAAAAGAGGCGCGCCGTTTGGGTTGGATTGTCTTGTAAACGGTGGGGATCGTCATTGAGGATGAGCTGAAATGGGACGTCTCCAGAAGCGTCAATTATGTTGACACCGCCCAGCCCATAGGCGATAAATTCGCCATCTGGCGACCAACATGGTTTCCCAAGTTGTAAATTCATGAAATTCGGGTCGGTCTCATCTGGCAATGATGGACCGTCCACTAATATTGTTCGCTTACTGCCGTCAGGGTTGGCGAGGATCAAGTCGTTACCCGATACATACGCCAATCGCCCGTCTATCGGCGAGATGTCAAAATCTATCACCGGCGCAACCTCGGAGGTCAACTGTCGCAGTGACTGACCATCCCGTTCCAGTCGCCAGATCTGGTCAATCCCACTTTGCTGGGAGATGAAGAGCAAGGCAGATGGCAGGGCTGGCGGTGTTTTGGGGGAAATGGTTTCAAGAAACGGTGTGGGGAGGGAGATGTCTATGGTTTCAGTGGGCTGTGATTCTGGCAGCGTGGTTTCCGTTGCGGGGCTTGTTATTGATTTGATAGCGGGTGATTGCGCTGGCAAAAGCAGGGACGGCAAATTGCAGGCTATCAGAATAAAAGCCAGAAGAATCATGCAGAATGAAGCATTTTTCAAATGAAACCTCCTGGAGAACGATTATGCCGGATTGCACCGAAACCTTATGCTCGGCGCGGGTTTGAGTATACCAGTAATCCTTTGGGACAGAAATTTGAAGAGCGAAGCAAAGAAGTAGGCGACTTTGCATTTGCAATGGACGTAATTGACTTTATTTTGTGACGGAATCAGCGTAAATTGTCACATTTTTGGTGATAACAAAAACGTTAGAAAATGTTGCATTTCGGAGCTATGTTCGTTACACTGATTTTAGTACTGGAGTACCAGTGGGATCATAGACATTCTGCTCTTCTATTGAACTTATGATGTTGGAGGCCATTATGAAAACTCGTCAAAGAAGTGAAAGCGGACAAGCTTTGATCTTGCTTACGCTGGCGATTGTGGCTCTGCTGGGTTTTACAGCTCTGGCAGTAGATGGCAGCATGGTGTATTCTGATCGCCGCTTTGCGCAAACTGCAGCCGACGCTTCGGCGCTTGCGGGGGCGTCGGCTGCAGCGCAAGTTATTGCCAACCAGGCGGTGACAAGCGCAAGCTGGAATTGCGCCAGTTCCGCCCTTCAATCGGCAATCAATGCAGCCCGCCTTGCGGCGATTCAACGCGGCGGCGCAAACAATGTCGTCCTGGATGATGATATTTCGGATGATCATGGGGTGTCCGTCGTCTGTAATAGTTCTGGCAGCGATAAATATCTGGATGTCATTGTACGCGTTACCCAGCAGACTGAAACTGCCTTTGCCCAGGTGATCACCAGTCAACCGGTGCGTAATCAGGTGATCGCTGTAGCGCGTGTTCGTCCGAAAAAAACGTTGGCGTTTGGATACACGATTGTGGCGTTGAATCCTGCTGGTTGTAACGGCCAGTCGAATGGGGCGACTTTCTACGGGAATCCGGACGTGAACGTTTGTGGCGGCGGAATTTTTTCTAATGGCTGTCTGCGCGGAAATGGCAATATTGATGTGTATGTCAAGGACTTGGGATGTACAAGCATTGCACCATCTGGGTTATTTTATGCTCGAGAAGTGATTGGTTCGAGTAAATTTCACCCAGCTCCACATTCTGCCTCCGCTATTCCCACAGACGCCTATACGCTGGATTTTACGCCGGAACAATTATGTGCGAGGCCGGGGGCGCATCACGTTACGATAGAAAATATCCCAGAGGTCTTGACACCAGGATTGTGGTGCATAACCGGGGATATTAGCATCCATGGTGCTGATTTGCAAAATCACAGTAAGGTAGCTGCCCCTCCTGAGTCGGGAGATGAGAGCGGTCTGGAGTGCCATATCAACAAATTGTATGGCGAGGGAGTAACCCTGGTTTTCTTGAACGGCGGTATGACCTGCAACGGGAACTGTGACTTCCGCATTTCGGCGCCTGCCGCAAGCCCAGACCCCTATCCAGCAGTGCCAGGCTTGTTGATTTATTCAACAGCGAAGAAGAATTGGAAGCTAAACGGAAATAGCGTTTCTTATTTTCGCGGTACGATACTGTTGCCCAAAGCCGACGTCACCATGAATGGCACAGGCAACGAGACTGCCTATTACACCCAGGTGATTACCTGGAATTTTCACGGCGGCGGCACCAATGACAGTATTTTTCGCTGGGATGATCAATGGATGTTCTCCGAGCCAGTGACAGTAGAATTGAATAAATAGTCGAGATCTGGAGTACCTTCTGAAACCCACCGCCCGAGAGATTTTGATCGGGCGGTGGGCAATTGGTTTCTGGTCCGCAATGTTTCTCTTTATTACTCCTTAATGAGTTACGGGTTTCCACTCTGCTAGCATGCGCTGGGCGATAACCGGGGCGTGAACGGCGGCGCTTTGCCCGCGCAAAGCTTCCAGCAGCGGCTGCAGATACTGGCGGGTGGAAGGGGTCGGCATGGCGTGCAAGGCATGATATACCGCCTGTCGCATTGGCTCGCTCAGTGGCTGATCTATCAAAAAGCGCAGGATGAATGGGATAGCCTGGGCATCCAAATCGGCTAGTGTGCTGGCTGTAGCCCAGCGCACTGCGGGATGTTCGTCTCGCAAGCCCTCCACCAGGGTTTGGATGCCGCGTAAGTTGCCGATCTGCCCCAGACCGCGAGCAGCGTGCCAGCGGATATGGCTGTCTGGATGCTGCAAAGCCATTTGTAAAACATCTTCGGCGGCGGGACCCAGCTCGCGCAGAGCGCGGCTGGCCAAACGATGGACGGCACCGCGGTTGTTGGTCAGAGCAACCAGCAACGCCGGCGCGCCGCGCGCGTCGCCCAAAGTGGCCAGGGCTTCAATAGCGCGCAGTTGCCAACTTTCGTCGGCGGCGCGGGTTGGGTCATCTCCACCGGTGATAATTTCATTCAAAATGGGAATGGCTTCGGGATTGCCGCGCAACCCCAGCAACCAGGCAGCGGCGAAGCAGATGGGACGTGGGGCGTTCAGGGCGCGGATTAAGATCAGCTCTTTGCGTTTGCCTTCAGCTTCATTCAAATCCACGACCAACAGCTCAGCGATTGCCTGCGCAGCCGCGCCGGCTTTTGGCTCGTCCCATTTCAAAGGGCGCAGTTGCTCGAGGCTGGCTTTACCTAGAGGATCCCAATCTCCCCACTTGCTCGTCGCCAGATATGCCAGCAGGCATCGCCAAATGTGACCTTCGCGCGCCTCATGAATATTTTTTTGCATGATCGCGCGCAAGTCTGCCAGGTTGGAGGTCAAATATCCCAGAACCTGGGCTGCGGCTTGTAAATCGCCTTCGGTGACGCGTTGCAATAAACCTGCTTCAGAAGTCCGTGCTGCGCCTGTCTCCGTCTCAATCGGGGGGGTATAAGAATGGGCCTTCATCGCGCACCTCCTTTCTGCCAGTCGGCCAAGGTCGCGCCGCCATAATACGACTGTTGGATTGTCAGGAGGGTCTGCTCGCCTCAGGCAGATGGTGGAGGACGAAATAGCAGGCCGAAGGCGTTTACACCCTTACCTGGCAAACAAGTTGCCAGTCCGGCGCAAACAGTCGTTCTACTAATACAATACAACTGAATTTAGACAAAGTCAATAGGGATTAAGTGAGAGCAATCTTAGATCAGGATGGCGCGGCGCCATTTCCGCACTGAGTTGATGAGATATATTTCTTCGCAGCGCGATATATCTTCCAGGCGTATGATCTGCTCATATAATTCGCCGCGATCCAGCAGCCATTGACGAAAAACACCCGGCAACAATCCGCATGATACAGGCGGGGTGACCAATCGGCCGTCCAGGCGCGCTGCCAGATTGGCGCTATCGCTTTCGGTTAATTCGCCGCGCTCATTCCAAAGCAGCACATCGCTGCAACCGCCGCAGGCAGCGCGGGCTTGTTCATACACTTGACGGTGGGTGGTCTTATGATAGAGAAAAATGTTGCGCGATGAAACGGGCTGGTCAGCCAGTTTGAGGCGCGCCGGTTCAGGGAAATTGCTCTGCGATGTATTCTGATCGAGCGGGGCGGCTTGGCAGGTTGTTTCTCCATGGCGATTGAGCATCAGGCGTACCTTGTGCGCTAATGGTGGGAGTGTTGCCGCGGTCTCAGCCAGGTGCTGCTCGATGACTTTTTGTTCCAACGGAAAGCCGAAATATTCCGCTGAGGCGCTCAAGCGTCGTAAATGCGCCTGCAACAGAAAATAACCTTCCTGAGGTGTCCAGAGCAAGCTTTCTAACAAGCAGAACTCCGGTTGCGGCTGAGTGAGCAGGCGGGCTTTGATCTGACATTCTTCGTATTCCTCGGTGCTGGTTGAATCCCATACGATGCCTCCACCTACGCCGTATTCGACCGCTCCGCTCTCACGGTCGAGCAGCACGCTGCGGATGGCGACATTGAACTGGGCGCGGCGTTGAGGTGAGATGAAACCGATGCAGCCTGTATAGATGCGCCGCGGGGTGGTTTCCAGCTCGGCAATGATGTGGGTGGTACGCACTTTGGGCGCGCCGGTGATGGAGGCGCAGGGAAAGAGGGCGCGCATGATTTCACTTAAGTTGGAGCGGCTATGTGCTTCTACTGTCGAGGTCATCTGCCAAACCGTAGGGTAGCGTTCGACCTCGAACAGGCGGGTGGTCTGCACGCTGCCGATTTCGGCAATGCGCCCCAAATCGTTGCGGATCATATCTACGATCATCACATTTTCGGCGCGATTCTTTTCGGAATGGTATAACCATTCGGCTTGTTTCCGATCGTCTTCCAGCAGCAGACCGCGCCCTGCAGTGCCTTTCATTGGACGGCAGACCAGCCGACCATCTTCCCAGGTGAAGAACAATTCCGGCGAGGCCGAGCAGATGACAAAGCGCCCCAAATCAAGATAGGCGGCATAACGGGCGCGCTGTGTCTGGGCAATTTGACGGAACAGCCCCCAGGCGTCGCCGGAGAATTGAGAATGTAACCGCAGGGTGTAATTGACCTGATAGGTTTCCCCACGGGCGATAGCTCCTTTGATGCTGGCGATTGCCTGATCGTACTGCTGGCGGCTGAGAGAGGGCGTCCATTCGCCGACATGATAATTCGGCCAGGGGGAGGCTTCTAAATCGAAGGGCGCGGCTTCTTTGTATAAGCCAAACCAAAGTAGGGGGAAACTTGGATCGGCTGGACGCACACGGAAGGCAGGGTCGAACGCCGGTGCCGCCTCATAGCTGATAAAGCCGGTTGCGTATAGTTGTTCTTGGTTGAGTCGTTTTTCCAACAGCCGTAGAGCAGGCAGGATTTCATCCAAGCGGCGCGCCTGGATGACAGCCATTGGCTGGTCAAAGTGTAACCAGCGCGATTGCGCCGCGTCATGGAGCACGACTTCACCCTGGTTCATTGGGGTTTATTGTATCCGAAAAAGGCTGACCAATTAAAGTCCACATGCTGTTGAGCGAACATTTATTAAAACCAATTTTGTGACAGATTCTGCAATCAGGGCTATTGAGTTTTACAATTGAGGCGAAATCGCTTGCAGGAGGCGGATCTCATCTGACAGCGTGTCTGATCTTCCCCGCATAATGCATGTTTTTAAAGAAAATGTTCGGAATCCACCTTTCTCACCTATCCTCCTATCATGTCGAGAAGGGGTAGGGGGAATCTTCAACGCTTTCTTTAGATTAAGAGCAAAGGGAGAGATAAAAAAATGATGCTTGTTAAAAAAACTTGCCGATCATTCGCAGGCGTGCTGCGCGTCTTCCTGATCACGTGCGCGCTTCTGACGGCCCAGCCATCGCCAGCCGCGGGAGTCCCGTCTTCTGAAGACGGATTTGACCCCGGCGCGAATGGTGCGATCTACGATCTGCTGGTGCAACCCGATGGAAAGATCCTGGTCGGAGGCGAATTTACTCAGTTGGGCGGCCAGCCGCGCAATCGAATCGGTCGGCTGAATCCAGATGGTAGCCTGGATGTGGCTTTTGACCCCGGCGCGAATGACTCGATCCATAGTATGGCGTTGCAACCCAATGGTAGTATTCTGATCGCCGGCAAATTCACTCAATTGGGCGGACAGTCGCGCCTTC
>DYGV01000004.1:27986-45524 GCA_020724505.1 Anaerolinea thermophila | reverse complement strand
ACCCTGATGGTAGCCTGGATACGACCTTTTATGCCAGTGTAAATGGCACAGTCTATGCGCTGGTGTTGCAGTTGGATGGCAAAATTCTGGTGGCAGGCGATTTCACTCAGTTGAGCGGGCAGCCGCGAAATCGAGTCGGGCGCTTAAACGCCGACGGCAGCCTGGACGCAAGTTTCAACCCCAGCGCAAACGCAGTAGTCCGCGTTCTAGCGTTGCAAACCGATGGAAGGATCCTGATCGGGGGTGACTTCGCTCAGTTGAACGGGCAAGCGCGTAATCGAATTGGTCGGTTGAACCCTGATGGTAGTCTGGATACAACCTTTGACCCAGGCGCGAATGGTTCCATCTACGCCCTGGCGCAACAACCAGATGGAAAGATTGTGGTCGGGGGTGAATTCACCCAATTGGATGGACAGCCGCGTAGTCAAATCGGGCGGTTGTATGCTAATGGCAGACTGGACACGACTTTTGCCCCTAGCGCGAACGGTAGGGTTCTCGATTTAGCGCTGCAGCCGGATGGTAAGATCCTGGTTGTGGGTGATTTTACCCAGTTGGAAGGGCAACCGCGCAACCGAATCGGACGGCTGAAACTCAGCGGCGAAATTGACGCAGCTTTCGATCCAGGAGTAGATGGGGTGATCTACTCGCTGGCGTTGCAACCGGATAATAAGGTTGTAGTCGGAGGAGAATTCACTCAAGTGAACGGGCAGCCGCGGGAAGACCTCGCCCGTTTGAGCCTCGACGACAACCTGGATATAACCTTCAGGCCTGAGGCAAATCAAGCGGTTTATTCGTTAGCGTTACAGTCGGATGGCAAGATTCTGGTCGGCGGTTATTTCACTCTTTTTAATGGCCAACCACGCAACCATATAGCTCGTATAAACCTCGATGGAAGCCTGGATGAGACCTTTAGACCTGATGTAAACGACCTTGTCCTTGCTTTGATGCAGCAGGCAGACGGCAAGATTGTTATTGGGGGCGCGTTTACACAGGTAGAAGGGCAAACGAGGAATTACATTGCCCGCTTGAACCCTGATGGCAGCCTGGATGAGAACTTTAATCCCGAAGCAAATGGCTTTGTTCTTGCTCTGGCGATGCAGCCAGATGGCAAGATCTTGGTTGGGGGCGCGTTCACTCAATTGGGAGGCCAGCAGCGCCAATCCATTGCCCGTATAAACCCCGACGGCAGCCTGGATACCGCTTTCGCTCCAGCCGCGGATCACGCCGTTCTCACCCTGGCGCTGCAAACGGATGGCAAGATCCTGGTGGGAGGCGGTTTTACTCAAATAAATGGGCAACCGAGACAACATATCGCCCGGCTTAGTCCGGATGGCGACCTGGAGACTGACTTCGATCCTGCGGTGGATACTACTGTTTACACTTTGGCGCTTCAGTCCGATGATAAGATCCTGGTTGGAGGCGCGTTTTCTAAGTTAGACGGCGAGACGCGCAATAGTATTGCCCGATTGAACCCCGATGGTGAATTAGACGTTGACTTCAACCCTGGTGCCAATGACATTATCTTTTCCCTGGCGATACAACCAGATGACAAGATCGTCGTTGGAGGTTGGTTCACCCAAATTGATGACCAGAGACGAGACTATATCGCTCGGCTTAATCCCGACGGCAGCCTGGATACGGAATTTAGTGCGGCGGCGAACAATTTGATCAGCGCAATTGCACTGCAACCGGATGGCAAGATTGTTGTCGGAGGGTATTTCACCTTATTGGATGATCAACCACGCAAGTATATTGGGCGACTTTCAAGCAGTGCGGCCGCGCTGCAACATCTCTCCGCCTCCAGCGATGGCGCCTCAGTTACATGGATACGCAGCGGCGCTGGCCCACAAGTTTGGCGCGTGAGCTTTGAACAATCTACCGATGATACGATCTATACATCGCTCGGCGAGGGAGCGCGTTTCGCCGGCGGCTGGCGATTGAATGGGCTGAGTCTCCCGCGATGCCAGAATCTGTTTCTTCGCGCCCGTGGTGACTATAAAACGGGCATTTACAATGGCTCAGACTCTATGGTTGAATCTGTGCAATATGTTTACCTGCCCCAACCACTTGTATACACCAATTCAGACCGCGCAACATTTGCTGTTGGCACAGACCAGACGTTTACTGTGACCGTCACCGGATGTCCGACCCCAACAATATCCCTGAACGGGGCTTTGCCAGTTGGTCTCCTCTTCACAGATAATGGGGATGGCACAGCCACTCTGGCCGGCGCGCCGACGGTTGGAACGGGCGGTGTATATCCCCTGATTTTCACGGCGAGCAACGGCGTCCAGCCGGCTGCAACACAGGTCTTTACACTGACAGTGAATACACGTCACTATCTGCCACTTGTGCTTGGCATTGCGCCATAATCCGGCAACCGATGCGTTGATCATCAAGGAGCCGGAATGAAGAAGAGCTGCGCTTGGCCGGCTTCGTACCAGATGACAAGCTGGTTATTTCGTATTTCGAAGCTGTCTGCGCCTTGCAGCGCTGCAAGATAACGTGTTTCCTGTTGCATCAACCCTTCATCCACGCAGGCCATCAGCGTGCTCACCAGAACGCCAATGTTGAGAGTGTTACCCTGAACCTGGTAGGGGCCCGAAAAAGAATTGCAACCGGCGGAGCCCCCTAAACTTCCATCTGGGCGAAATTCCAGCGTCAAGGTTGAGCCGGCAATCACCGGTGAGGGGGTGTTGGCTTTCCCCATAGAGACCAACTGCCATTTTGTTCCAGCCAACGGTTCGCTGAATGCGCCGCTCCCGCCGCTGGAGACGGGCGTTGGCGTCGCTCCAGGCGTAGTTGGGGTTTCGAATAACGAGTTTTTTTGTGGACTACATGCCACTGCTACCAATACAACCAATAGCAAGACATTCAATGCTTTCCATTTCATGAGTCGCAATCTATCTACATGACTAGCTGTGCGATATAGTATTAAACCTTGTGGGAGGATGACGTGAAAAGTAGTACGAAAGTTCCCAATAGCATAAAGAATGATGTCTGACACTTGACACTCGGTTTGTGAATTACTATACTAATGCAATTCTATTGGTTGTTCGCGACATCTCAGCTAATTGGTAACCAACTCCAAATATTCTGAGGATCGTATTGACTTCTACACCAGCCTCACATCTCAAGCAGCAAAGGGAATTAATTGACCGCTTATTGGCGGTCATCGCGCTGGCGACAATTGTGGTTGCCCATTTTATCGGGCTCTCCTGGGCTGAGGAAGATGTGATGCCCGCACTTCAGGAGTTGCTGCCGGACGCCCAGCGCTTCGAAGCCGTATCCGACAACGTTTTCGCTGGTTATCGAGGAGCACAAATCATTGGCTATGTTGCCACTGGAGATGCATTCGGCTATGGCGGGACCCTCGAAGTAGCCGTTGCTGTTGATCCGCAAGGCAAGGTAGATAACTTTGTCGTCCTCGAAGATCGCGAGACGCCAGAATATCTTCTGCGGGTAGAGAGGGACGGCTTTTTCGACACACTGATTGGAAAATCGTGTCAGGATGCATTCCGGGTTGGAGTAGATGTGGATGCCATCACTGGAGCGACCTACACCTCCGAGGCCATTGCCAAGGCGGTGGGCAAGGGTTGCCGCCAGATTTCTACTGGTGGGCTGGGGTTAAGCGCTTTAAATAATTCTGTAAAGATTAAGTTCGGCGCTCCTGAAATCACCCTGATTTTACTCTATGCAGCAGGTTATATTGGTCATCGGCGGGGCTTCAAATACACCCGGTTACTCCGTTGGATTACAATGATCGTCGGGCTGGTCGTACTGGGTTTCTGGTTCAATCGCCCATTGACGATTGGTCATATTAACCAGTTGTTGCTAGGTTTTTGGCCGGATTGGCACAACAACCTGTATTGGTATTTATTAATTGGTGGAATCTTGCTAGTTTTTACCGCCGAAAACAAGAACCCGTACTGCGAGTGGTTTTGTCCATTTGGAGCCGCTCAGGAGTGTCTAGGAGCGTTGGGTCGGGCAAAGGTGCGTTCGGCGGAAAAGTTCAAGGATTACCTGAAGTGGTTACAACGCGGATTAGCGTGGCTGGCGATTGTGCTGGCGCTGATCTTCCGCAACCCCGGCATCTCCAGCTACGAGGTGTTCAGCGCGCTGTTCGACCAAGTTGGATCCACAGCTCAGTTCGCATTGCTGGGCATTGTGATGATGACATCCCTATTTATCAGACGCCCCTGGTGCAATTACCTCTGTCCATTGCGCCCGGTGACCGAATTTATCCAGATGGCGCGGAAATGGGTCATCTCGTTATGGAAAATAATCGTTCGCGAAATACCGTGATCTTCCCTTATATTATTTTGGCGGTCGTGTTTGTATCCACCGCGCTGATTCTATTTCAATTATGGTCATCCGTGATCCCGGTGGTGGTTCATCCTACTGATGGACCGACCCCTACCTATACCCTTTGGTGGCGCACCCCACAGGCTGCCACATCCACTTCGACGCCGGCGGCGCTGTCAGCCTCTTTCACTAGGGCCGGTGTAACAACGCCTATACCCGCTTCTGGTTTTGATTTGGAAATTCAAGATGACTGACCAGAATATATTTTCAACCGAAGGAACCCAATCAGCCAAACGGTTATCCCGCCGGGATTTTCTGCGCATCGTTGCCTGTGCTGGCATTGCTACATGGGTGGGAAAAGCTGGCTTAGAAAATCTGGAAGCGGAGCGTGTTGTCCGGCAAAGCCAGGCGCTCATGGGAACAGTTGTTAACCTGACGGTAATCGCAAGCGACCGAAGAAGTGCGGCGGCTGCCGAGGTGGCTGTAGATGCCTGCCTGGAGCGGATGGCAGAGCTAGAAGCCATTCTTAGCCGATTTCAAGAAAGCAGTCAGGTTTCTATTCTTAACCGTGACGGCAGGTTAAAGACCCCTCACCCTGCCCTTTTGGAGGTGATTCGCCAAGCGCAACAGATCAGCGAACTTTCATCCGGTTTATTCGACATCACCATCCTGCCGTTATTGGCGTTGTATCAAAAATGTCATGCCGCCGGGGGTGGACTGCCCACCGAGAGCGAGATCGAGGCTGCCTGTCGGAAAGTTGATTACCGCAAGGTAACTATGGATGAGAACGGTCTCTCTCTAGCTGAGACGGGGATGGGGATCACGTTAGACGGGATTGCCAAAGGGTATATTGTTGACCAGGGAGTTGGCCGACTGGTCGAGCGCGGCTTTGGCAATGTCCTGGTCGAGGCTGGGGGCGATCTGGTAGCTGGTGGTCGCCAAAGCTTTGATCGCGGCTGGGAGATTGGCGTTCAGTCCCCACGTCAGATGGGTGAGCAGTTGATAACGCGTTTGGACGTCTGCAACGAAGCCATAGCTACTTCGGGCGACTATATGCAACCTTTCACCATAGACTTTGCCCAACACCATATCCTGAACCCGAAAACCGGCCGGTCTTCCCCCGCCCTGGCTAGCGCAACAGTTATCGCACCACGCCTGGCTCTGGCTGACGCTATAGCCACGGCACTGATGGTGATGGAGCCGCCAAAGGGCTTAGAACTGGTCAGAGAATTAGGGCTGCGAGCGCTGCTGGTTACGAAGGATATGACATTGCTGCGAGCTTAGCTCATTGAGTTAAATTGATTGGTCTATGATCTTTGACTTTAGCCAATTTCGCCAAAACATCGTTATAAGATTTTTCATCAGCCAATACTAACAGGGTATCGCCACCTTGTAGAACTGTGCCGCCGCTGGGCAGCACAAAATCATCTTCTCTGGCGATCAAGATCACAAGTAGTTCGGCTGGCAATCCCAGTTCGTAGATCGCCTTTCCCACCGCGCTCGAGGAGGGTGATATGTATAATTCCTTGAGTTCGCTTTTCAACCCGCCCATGGGGGTGTACTCAATAGGATAGACCCGTTGTTGAACAGCAGGTGCATCTACTCTCAACCAACGGGCGGCGATCGGGATGGAAGCGCCTTGTAATAACGCCGAGGTCAATACGATGAAGAAAACTACGTTGAAAATCCAATCTGCTTGAGGCAACTCGGCGAGCAGGGGAAAGGTCGCCAGGATAATCGGTACTGCGCCGCGTAGGCCGACCCAGGAAACGAAGATCTTTTCCCGCCAGGTCAGGCTACTCGGTAGCAGACTGATAAATACACTCATCGGACGGGCGACGATCATCAACCAACCAGCAATCAGAAGTCCGGCCCCGAGGATGGGCTTTAAACGAGAAGGGAAGACCAGTAGACCCAAAGTGAGAAACATGGCGATTTGCATCAGCCAGGCTAGACCGTCGTGGAAGCGCAACAGACTTCTTTTATGGATAAAATCGTGGTTGCCCAGAACAATGCCGGCTAAATAGACGGCTAAAAAGCCGCTACCGCCGAGCAGGTTGGTGAACCCATAAGTCAGAAAAACCATCGAGAGAGTCAGAGCAGGGTAAAGACCTTCATAGCCCAATTTCAGGCGATTGATGAGCAACAGTGTTGCGCGGCCCATGCCGTATCCCAAAGCTGTTCCTATAAGCACCTGGCGGAAAAATAAACTGATCAGACCTGCCAGAGGGGCAGCGGGTTGCGAAAGCAATTGGATCAGGCCGATAGTTAGAAAAACCGCCATCGGATCATTGCTGCCTGATTCTAGCTCCAACAATGGCTTCAATTTCCCTTTGAGGTGGATGCCTTTAGAGCGCAGCACAGAAAATACTGCTGCTGCGTCAGTGGATGAGACAATAGAGCCCAACAGCAAGCCTTCAATTAACGAGAAGCCAAGTAAGGCACTGACGGAGAAACCCACAATCAGGGCCGTGATGAATACACCGAAAGTAGATAACAGGAGACCTTCTTTGACGACAGCGCGGACGCTCTTCCATTCTGTGCTCAACCCGCCAGAAAACAGGATCAGCGCCAGAGCGATCACACCTACAAACTGCGCCACAGCCGGATCGTCGAAGTAGATACCTCCAGGTCCTTCAGAGCCGGCCAGCATACCCAGGATTAAGAACAACAGCAGCGCCGGAACGCCAAAACGGTCCGAAAACTTACTGACCAGGACACTCATGAGCAGTAAGAATGCTGCGCCAATCAGGATGGTCTCAATCACATGATTCCGCCATGTTTTCGCCCAGCGTGCTTTAACTCACTTAGCTAGGGCAAGCAGTTTTATTGCCCGGTATTGTAGAAGATTATCTTCGATTAAGTAAAATCTGCCGGCGAAGAGAGCCGTCTGTTCACTGAGGAACATTTTACCTGTTTTTCTGTCTTCTCCGAGAAAATGCTATGTTCTCAATTCTCCCTCAATTCGCCCAAGGCAATAACCGAAGTTTGGATTGCCGATATTATTGTAATAATCCCATACGTAGCAGGATTTGCTATTCTTGAATTTGCAGATGCCCTGTCCTTGTACGGATGATTTTCGTCGAAAACGTATACGCCGAATTTACTACTGTCGCCCGGTTTTTGAGTCAGCAGTTCGCCGCCCTGCTGGGTGCAGTTATCAGGTGCGGGTTGGCGATTCCCGCCTGCGTGGCCGGACTGACGTAAGATGTCAGAGTTTATGGGCCGCGAAGGGTCTGGCGCTGGTCATAAGACCGGGGCGATGAAGGTGGGAATTGAAGGGTATAATGATAGCTGATCTTTGATCCAGCTACGGAATTAACCAGTTATCTGTTCCGGTTTCGATCCATGCTGAAGGGTCAGTTGAAAAGAGGAGGTCATTATGCTCATTGTCCATGTGCATGTCCATGTGAAGCCTGAGGCGATCGAGGCGTTTAAGCAAGCGACGCTGGAAAACGCGCGAGCCAGCGTGCAAGAGCCGGGCGTCGCTCGCTTCGATGTGATCCAAGACATGCAGGACCCTGCCCATTTCGTCTTAGTGGAAGTATATCGCAACGATGAAGCACCGGCGATGCATAAAGAGACGGCGCATTACGCTCGGTGGCGCGATTCTGTAGCAGATATGATGGCGACACCACGCGTCAGCGAGAAATTCACTAACCTCTTTCCACCAGACAGTGGGTGGTGATCTTCACCTCTCATCGCTTTGGGAAAGGAAGCCTGTGGCATTTCAGTTCGAATTCGCAACTGCGTCTCGTATTGTCTTTGAAGCGGGGGCGATCCAAAAAGCTGGGGCTCTGGCGGCGGAAATGGGCTGGCGGGCGTTGGTAGTCGCCGGACTAAGCCTGGAACGCGTCCAACTCTTGCTCAATCAACTGGCTGCCGCGAAGATTGTTTCCACCCTTTATATGACTGCCAAAGAGCCGGATCTACGAACCATCCGAGAGGGAACTGAACTGGCGCGGCGCAACGAGTGCGACTTGGTGATTGGCTTTGGCGGCGGCAGTGCCATAGACGCCGGCAAGGCGATTGCTGCGCTGGCAACCAACTCGGGCGATGTATTGGATTATTTGGAGGTGATTGGCAGGGGGATGCCGTTGCAACAGGCGCCGTTGCCCTATATAGCAATTCCCACCACCGCCGGTACAGGTTCGGAAGTGACGCGAAATGCGGTCATTTGGGATCCGCAACAGCGCGTGAAAGTCAGTATGCGCAGCCGCTTAATGTTGCCTAGGCTGGCATTGATTGACCCAGAGTTATGTTATAGTCTTCCACCCGAAATTACCGCCAGCACCGGGATGGATGCGCTGACGCAGCTCATCGAACCGTTTGTGTGCAACCAACCCAATCCACTCACGGATGCAATTACACGGGAAGGGATGCACTATGCCGCCAGATCATTACTACGGGCTTATACAAATGGTGACGACGCAGAAGCTCGCCAGCGGATGTCTCTTGCAAGCCTTTGCGGCGGTCTAGCTTTGGCGAATGCCAGACTTGGCGCAGTACACGGTTTTGCTGCTGTTTTAGGTGGTATGTATGCTGCGCCGCATGGTGCGATCTGCGCACGATTATTACCTATAGTTGTGGAAGTCAACGTACGCGCGATGAAACAACGCCAACCTTCTAACCCGGCTTTATCTCGCTATCTGGAGGTGGCTCGCATTTTGACCGATGAGTCTCAAGCAAATATTGAAGACGGTATCTCCTGGTTGTATGAGTTGTGCAGCGCGTTGGAAATCCCGCCTCTTTCGACATACGGCGTTGATGCTGATGAAATTCCTTCCATCTGCGAGAAATCTAGCCGCGCCAGCAGTATGCGAGGCAACCCGATTCAGTTAACTCAAGATGAGATGGAGGAAATACTGATGCGGGCGCTTTGATTCACGAATGCTGGACGCTCTGAAAATCGCTTTACGGCAACTATTGACGTTTTATGCCAAACCGACTAGAATCTGTGCGCCTTCCCCCAAGTTGGCGGGGGTATTTTTTTGCCGTTTTAGAACGCCATGAGGTGTGTGATGAACGATGAATTGCCGTCCGAAGAATTGCAAGATGAATCGGGCAATGAGAAACTCGAACAAGTCGTGGCTGACACCGTCAATCTATCTCAGGCGTCGTTGGGCAAAGTGTCAGCAGAATTGGTGCGGATGAGTGGCAGCGCTGCAAGCCAGGTGAGCGCCGAAGAAATTGAGATGCGCCAGAGCGCGGTCTTTCAGATCCAAACCGGCGATATTTCGATGTATAATAGCGCCGCCGCTCTGACGCAGGCGAAAACCATCGAAAGTACGTATGATTTTCTGGGCGCTGCCAGGGCAGAGAAGTTGACCCTGGATCGTAGCCGGTTAGGCGCGCTTTACGCAGAGAATGCAGAACTCAATAACAGCCGCGCAACTTTAGTGGTCGCCCGCCAGATGCAGGCAAGTAACGTTCAAACCGCCGTTCTACTGGCGGGTCAGGTGCAGGGTACTGTAGAGACCCAGGTGGATACGCCAAGGGCGTTGTTGGCTGGTTTGGCTGCTGGCGTCGGAATTGGAATGGTGTTGTTCCTGGGTCGTCTCCTCACCAAACGAAGGTGATTGATTGTGTAGTCCGAGATGAGTTTTGCCCATAGAGGCAATGCTTATCTCGTCAAATCCCACCGGCGGGAGCCGGAATTTTATTCAAGGAGTGAAGGTAATCCAGCTCGAAATGACTACGATCGGTAGCTGGGTGAGAGGCGCTCCAAGGAAGGTCGTAATGGAGAAGGTTGTATTACAAGCAAACCGTCGTGAGGTGGTTGGTAAACAAGTTCGAGCGCTGCGTCGCCAGGGCTTGTTACCGGCGGTGATTTATGGTCATCACATTCAGCCCATCAATATTTCTTTAAACGCTCACGATGCCGGCCTGGTTTTACCCAAGCTCTCTTCGTCGCAGTTGGTGGTTGTTGATGTGGATGGGGAGCGTCATAATGCGCTGGTGCGGGAAAAGCAACGCCATCCGGTGACAGACACCCTGATCCACGTGGATTTTCAAGCCGTTTCCATGACGGAAAAGCTACGCGTGATGGTTTCTATCGAATTTGTGGGCGAAGCACCGGCGGTGAAAAACTTCAATGGCGTTGTTGTCCCCTCGAAAGAGGAATTGGAGATTGAATGCTTGCCAGACGATTTGCCCAGCCATATTGAAGTGGATTTGAGTGGGCTAGCGGAAATCGGCGACGCGTTGCATGTACGTGATATTTCCTTGCCGCCGCGGGTTTCAGTTATGGATGATCCGGACGAGGTGATTGTGGTGATCACGCCGCCGCTTTCTGAGGCGGAGCTGGAGGCTGCTGAGGCTGTGGCCGGAGCGGAACCAGAAGTCATTGAGAAGGGTAAGAAGGAAGAGGAAGATTTCGATTAGAGCATTTAGCTTTCTCACCTGAACCAGAAACGTTGACGCGTCCATGGGTCTCTCCTGGGCGCGTCCGCTTTTATATCCGTAATGAGGCTCTTTAGGAAGGTTGATTCAAGATTTTAGTAGTTGGATGAGGTTGATAGTCATCCTTGCGCTGGCGCCCCACAGGATTTCTCCATCGTAAGGCTTATAATAGATCACCCGGACCGGATCGTGTGGTTGTGGCAGTTCCCTCAACCTTATTTCGTAATTTGCCTCTTCGGCCAGCCAGCTAAGCGGAATGGTGAAAATCCGGCTTACTTCATCTTGCGCTGGACGCAGTGGGTAGGGCCAGGGAATTACGCCAACTACGGGGGTTACTCGATAGTTGGTTACTGTTCGATATGGGCGCATTTGTCCTAAAATGCGAACATCGTTTGGATGTAAGCCGATTTCTTCTTGCGTCTCTCGCAAAGCAGTTTGCACAGGGGATATGTCGCCAGGGTCGGCTCGACCGCCAGGAAAGGATACCTGCCCGCTATGCTCTGGCAAGGCTGCATTGCGACGAGTAAAAAGCAGTCGCCACTCCCCATCTGAGCGCAATAAAGGAATTAACACCGCGGCAGGTATTGGCTCGCCAGCGGCGAATTGAGGCAAAGAGGGGAATTCCAACTCTGCGCTTTGCTCGGCGGAAATCAACGCCAGCGCCAGGCGGCGCGAGATTTCATCTTCTGTTATTGAATCATCAATTTTCTTGGTCAACGGCGACAGGACTTTCACAATAGATGCATTCTACCTTAACATCATCAATCTATTCTACTTCAAGTGAGCCGCAAGGGACGCATTGGAAAACAGCGAAAGGCTCTGCGGCGAAACATTTTATTCATCTGCGTTCATGTCTGTTTGCTCCTCCATTGCCAGGTCATCTTTGTCCACGAACTTTCGGTTCTGCGCGAGCATTGGACGAGCAAATATCAGAAAACCTGTGTGCGCCACCATGCGATCAGTGGGGCGAAAGCGGTCTGCAACGGGTTTATAGTAACGCAGCAAAATTTCACATACATCCACGAAGGCAAAATTATTGGGGTAAAAGGCATCCAACAAGCGGATGACTTGATTGGCGGTAGGTAGAATTGTGCCAAAATGTCCGCCGGGTTTTAGTGCCTGGCGCACCTGAGGTAGATAATCATACGCGTTAGGGACATCCAAAAAAAGGGCATCCACACCGGTTTCATCGAACCCTTCGGCGATGTCGCGCTGTTTCAAGGTTACGCGGTCTGCTAAGCCGAGCTTCTCCAAATTCTTGCGCGCCAGATTTTGCATTTCAGGGCGAATTTCGTACGAAATCACGCGACCTTGTGGGCCAACTGCCCAAGCCAACGCAATGGTCAGCGCCCCTGAACCGGTGCCGGCTTCGATCACTTGAGTTCCAGGTCCAATTCCCATGTTGATCAGGACGAAGCCAATATCTTTGGGATACATGATTTGCGTGTTGCGCTTTAACTCCTGCAGTATGTCGCTCAAGGAAGGCTGCAACAGCAGATAGGACCTGCCAGAATGGGTGAACACCTCGCTGCCCCAGGGTTTGCCGATCATGTCATCGTGTTTCAATATGCCGCGATGGGTGTGCAACTCCTCTCCTGGGGTCAGGCGCACGATGAATTGTTTGTTGGTTGGGCTGACCAGTTGCGCCAGGTCTCCCGCCTGAGCGGATAGACCGCGTTGGATCTCAGTATTCATATAGAAGCTCTTTGCTGGAATTAGAATAGAATCATCGAAGTTTATTGCTTGGTTTTATCTTACCATGAAGACCGTAAAAATAGATAACCTTGACGAAATCGAGTAAGACTGATAAACTTTTCTTAACAATGGCAAGCGTGTTTTCCCTGAATTTGTGATCGCCGGTCTGAGCGAAACGCTGTTCGTAAGATCAGATCGGCTATTCGTTTCTATAGAGCGGTCACAAGGGAAGGTAGATAACGCCAGGCCGCAATCTTTTTTAGTTCACCGTAAGGAGAAGTACAAACATGAACGACCGAGTAATTGGTACAGTAAAGTGGTTCAATGCGAGCAAGGGCTATGGCTTCATTGAACGCCAAGGCGGATCTGATGTGTTCGTGCATTATACCGCTATTCAGGCTGATGGCTATCGCTCCCTGCAAGAAGGCCAGAAAGTGGAGTTTAGCATCGAGCAGGGGCCGAAAGGTCTTCAGGCCGCCCGGGTGGTGGTGCTTTAAAATTAACCCTGGCGTTTGCTAAAATTCGGAATGATGGGCGAGAAAATACTTGCCCATCATTTTTTATTCTTTACCGGCTCCTGACTTAACCAGTTCCCTGCAAATAAAAAAATAAATGCCACCAAGCTGGCAAGCCCGACCTGTAAGGATCCCAAACGCGCCAGCGTCAGCCCCACTGCTTCTCCCAAAAAGTGGCCTGCCCAAAAACCGCTATAAGCTAGAAATAGATCTAAAAGGAGATGCCCCGCGCCGCCGCCGCGAAAAAGGTGGAAGCCGGCTGCATAAAGAGTTGAAAGCAGAAAGCCCAATAATAGAGTTGGAAGCGTCATGGCTGAATGATTCCTCCTCCCAAGCAAAGATCATTCTGATAGATGACGGCAGCTTGTCCTGCTGTAATATCCCGCAGCAAATTATCAAAACGAATGTGGAAGCTCGCCTCGGGCAGGGGTGTGACCCATCCCCATTCGAGCTGCGATTTATAGCGAATTTTTATCTGAGCTCGAAAAGGCGCTGCCGGAGGTTCACCAGTGATCCAATTGGCATCTGTGGCGGTTAACTCGCGCTGGCCTAATTCATCGCTGCCACCAACAATCAAGACGTTGCGTTGCAGATCCTTAGATAGCACATAATATGGGCGGGGAGCGATAAGCCCCAACCCTTTTCTCTGCCCGATGGTGTAAAACGCGAGACCGCGATGCTCTCCGATTACCTCGCCAGCGCGTGTTTGAATGGGGCCAGGCGCGGCGATATCGGGAGCGTTGCGTATCAGGAAATTGCGATAATCATCTCCCCCTAAGAAGCAAAGATCCTGGCTATCAGGCCGCTCCGCTACAGATAAGCCGAGGGATGCAGCTAATTGGCGAACCTCTTGTTTTGTGTATTCTCCTAGCGGAAAAAGCGCATGGGCGAGCTGATCTTGATTCAGCACATGCAGAACGTAGGATTGATCTTTCGCCGTATCTCGCGCTCGATAGAGGCGATAAACCCCATGCTCATCACAAATCAGGCGCGCGTAGTGTCCGGTTGCCATCTTTTCCGCCCCTAAAGCAAGGGCGTGATTGAGCAAGAACGTCCAGCGGATGCGGCGGTTGCACACTAGGCATGGATTGGGTGTGACGCCTTGGCGATATCCATTCATGAAAGCGTGCACCACCGAGCGGTAGAAGGCATCTTGTGCATCTATGACATAGAAGGGTATGCCAAGTTTACCGGCGACGCGACGCGCTTGAGCCATCGAATCCGGCGTACAACAGCGGTTTTCTTCCTGTCTGCCGGTTTCGCTCCACAACCGCAGCATCATGCCAATCACATCGTAGCCCTGTTGGATCAACAGGGCGGCTGCCACCGAGCTATCTACTCCGCCGCTCATAGCGACAGCCACGCGCGTCCGGCTTTTGCCAGATTGCGACGATGCATGGACATTGCTTACCGTGGAATTGTGCATATTATTCAGACAATTTGGTTATGAACGTCTCGCAGGTTTCTGATCACACAGGCTCATCTTTTAGGGGCGCGGGATGTTTTGCGCCTACGGGATAAACCAATTTCAGCGAATATCATTAGGATCGGAAATACGAAAGAGGCTTTACATAGATAGCTGACGCGCGCGTTGAACCAGGGTGGGTAGCGTTTGCAAGAAGGCTTCCACCTCCTCGGCAGTCGTCCGATTTCCCAGAGTAACGCGCAGCGAGCCCAACGCCCATTCCCGCGGTAACCCGAGTGCAGTCAATACTTCTGAGGGTTCGGGATCGCCAGTTTTACAGGCAGAGCCAGATGAACATGCAAAGCCAGCCGCATCCAGCATAGCCAGCAACGCATTGCCATCCACGCCGTGGAAGACGAAGCTGGCGTGGTTGGGGAGTCGTTGGTCTCTGCTGCCAGTCAGGCGCGCCTCAGGCGTTTCTTCAAGGACGCGACCGATCATTGCGTCTCGCAACGGTTTAACATGTTCCGTGCGTTGTTGGCGTTCGACTTGAGCCAGATGGAATGCCTGCGCGAAACCGACGATATAAGGGATATTGTGAGTGCCGCTGCGCAAGCCAAATTCCTGGCTTCCTCCGGTCAGCATTGGCAGGATCGGTGTTCCCTGGCGAATATATAATGCGCCGACACCTTTGGGGGCGTAAAACTTATGCCCACCGAGCGCTAACAAGTCTACATGGAGCGATTGGACATCCACGGGTAAATAGGCGGCTGCCTGAACTGCGTCTGTATGAAAAGGGATGCCTCGCGCGCGACAGATCGAGCCAATCTCCGCGATGGGGTTGATTGTCCCAATTTCGTTGTTGGCATACATGACTGATACCACCGCGGTCGTTGATCTGATCCTGGCCTCAACGTCTTCGGGGCGCGTTTGGCCAAATTCGTCCACAGGCAGGTATTCCACTTCGAAACCGTGCAAACGCGCCAGTTGTTGGGCGGTGCGTGAGACGGCGTGATGTTCCACGGGGCTGATTAATATGTGATCTGCGTTGCGTTCTCGTCGGGCGGCAAAAGCGGCCCCCCGCAATGCCAGGTTATCGCTTTCAGAACCGCATGAAGTAAAAATCACCTCGCGGGGGAGACAGTTTAACCCTCGCGCCACCAATTCGCGCGCTTCTTCCAGTGCTGCTTCTGCCTGCTGACCGAAACGATGCACCGAAGATGGATTGCCAAAGCGATCAGAAAAATACGGTAACATTACTTCCAAAACGCGCGGGTCAACTGGGGTGGTCGCCGCGTAATCAAGATAAACATTCTTCTCGTTCATCATTCACTCAAATTTCATCCGATGTCGGGGATAAGAGCCTAAAACACGGAAGAAAGTGGTAATTTCCTGTAAATTGTCTAACGCCCGTCGGCAGTTTGTCTCGTCAATATGACCAGCGAAGTCAATGTAAAACATATAGTCCCAAGGACTGCCGGGAATCAGGCGCGATTCGATCTTTGTCAGGTCAATGTCACGCAGAGCAAAGACGCCCAGAGCTTTGAATAACGCGCCAGGCCTGTTCTCTAAGCTAAAGACGATAGAGGTTTTGAACTCTCTTTCATCGGATGGCTGACGGAAATACGGTGTGAGGGAGAGCGCCAGGAAGCGAGTAAAGTTTTGGCGATTGTCTTCCATCGCTTCCGCCAGGATTTGTAAACCGTACACTTCTGCCGCGCGGCGGGACGCCAGAGCGCCGGCGTTACGGTCTGCGCGCTCACGCAGCAAACGTGCGCTCCCTGCCGTGTCATACTCCGAGGCGATTTCCACTCCCAGTCGGTTTAAATTCTGCTCGCATTGCGCTAGCGCCTGCGGGTGGGAATGAACAATGCGCACCTCTTCGAGTTTTACGCCGGGCAGCGCCAGCAGACAATGATTGACCCGCAGATGATATTCTCCAACGATATGAAGCTCGTGATGCAGCATCAAATCATAATTTCGATGAATGCTGCCAGCCAAGGAGTTTTCTATTGGGATGATGCCGTGAGAACACTCCTGTTTGAGGACGCGCTCAAAAACCTCATCAAATGAGCGACACGGAAGCGTTTGCACAGGTTCTGGAAAATACTCCAACGCTGCCAGCTCGGAATATGCGCCAGCCTCGCCCTGAAAAGCAACCAACAACGGATTCTTCAACAACGGATTCTTCAACAACGGATTCATGACAACGGATTTAGAACAACGGGTTTAGAGCAACGGATTATGGGTTTATGAAACTTACACCAGATGATCCAAAAAATACGGCGCCATTTTTTGCCACCAGGGCCAGTCATGGTTTACGTCATGACCCCAGATGTCAATCCAGGCGGGGATCTGTTTTTCTTCCAAAATTCGCTTCAATTCATACGTATCGGTTAGCATGGCGTCTTCCCAAGCGCCTTGCCCACAACAAACCACAATTTTGCTTTGTCGGTATTGTTCAATATACCACGAGTCTTGTAAGTTCGGCAGATACGCCAGCGGCGTATTGAAATAAATATTATCATCCATATAATCGCCAACGAACATGCTTAGTTGATATAAACCACTCAGGGCGATTACCGCGTCGAAAATATCGGGATGACGGAAAAAGAAATTCACTGCATGATATGCCCCCATGCTGCAACCGGTGGTCAGATATTTTTGATCAGAATCTCCGCCATGGCTGTGGATAAAAGGCGCGACTTCCTGTACGATATAGCGATCGTAATCTTCATGCCGTCGCGCCCGGTCAGCAGGGTGAGCCTGCCAGTTTGCCCAGGATTGAGCGTCTATGCTATCCACCGTGAACAACTTAATTCTGCCGCTCTCAATGAACGGACTCACAGCGTCTATCATGCCGAAATTTTCGTAATCATAGAAGCGTCCACCTTGAGCCGGGAAAACCAGAACCGGCTTACCATGATGTCCATACACTTTCAGTTCCATTTCCTGATTCAGATGGGGGCTCCACCAATGATGATATTCAATGTGCATGGAAAACTCTCCGAGATTTTCGGGTCAATATAATGATATGGGTTTCAAGCAAGCTCATGGATGTATGCGGCCATGGCATATATTTCCTCCAGATCCGGAGATCGCACCAGGTAGCCAAAATCGCCCAGGGCAGCGCTGAACACGCCGCTGACCGGCTCAAAATGGACGATTTTCTGCCCAAAAG
The DNA here is from genome assembly GCA_020724505.1 of Anaerolinea thermophila. GTDB lineage: Bacteria > Chloroflexota > Anaerolineae > Anaerolineales > UBA4823 > RBG-16-57-11. Next base: position 28,021 of record DYGV01000004.1, on the reverse strand, counting down.
CGCTGATGACTTGCTCATGGGTGTGCGCGTAAGAG
>DYGV01000004.1:12329-27976 GCA_020724505.1 Anaerolinea thermophila | reverse complement strand
GATTGAACTTTCGGCCAATATAGGCGCAGTGATATTTACGGTTATAGTCTGCGGTGAAACGGTTATAAACGATAATGTTCGCCCATTCGCGATACACATCAATATCGTTAGCGAAGTTGAACATGTCGGTCGTCATACCACCCGGCGGTCGCATGTTGACTTCCAGCGCGACGATGCGATTGTCCTCATTCGTGCGAAGGAACTCGAAATGGAAGAAGCGTTCCCGCACATCGAAGGCGCGCAGTGCCTTGAAACCTGCTTCCTCCAGATCGGCGGGAATTTCGCGCAAAGAATAATAGTAAACTAGCTCGTCGTTGTTAACCGTCTCCATAATGCCCTGGCTGTATTGATGGGCGGTGTAAAAAACCGGTTTACCGTCGCGGTCGGCGAGCCCATCGAAGGAGCAGATGGTTCCCTGGATGAATTCCTCCAGAATGTAATCCATCGGCGGCTTTTGTTCAAAAAATTTTTCTAGCTCCTGGAGGTTGTGAATCTTGTAGGTCTTTGCCGCGCCGACGCCGACATCCGGTTTCGCCACCAAGGGGTATCCCAGGTCTTTGGCGAGGCGGCGCGCTTCAGCCAGTGTATGCGCTACTTTGCCCCGCGCAATCGCGACGCCGGCCCTGATGAAAGTTTGTTTCATCAAAGACTTGCGCTTGATGCGCGGCATATCGCTACTTTTCAAGCCAGGGATGTTGAAATCGGTGCGCAATTGCGCTTCGGTTTCCAACCAGTATTCGTTCATCGAATCTATGCGGTCAATCTTCCCGTAACGATGGGTGAAGTAGCCAACGCCGCGCAGCAGTTCATCGTAATTGTGCATGTTGCCAACTTTATAATATTCGGTCAGAGCGGCTTTGAGCGCCGGGTTGAGCAGATCGTAAGGCTCATCCGCTAGGCCGAGGACTGTCACGCCCAAATAATTCAGGTTGACGCAAAATTGATAATAATTGGGCGGAAAGTGCGGGGATAGATAAATAAAATTCAAGGCTAATCCTCCTCGTGCAAGGATCAAAGTTGCTAATTTATACTACAATTATCAAATCTGGGGAGGTATATGCTGGCGAAGATTTACAGCATTCTTCAACATGTGCAAGGTGAGTGCGATGCACTTTCAGAACAGTGGAAGTGCATCGCACCTTGATCTGATTCGTAAACAGCTAACGGTTCATGATAATGTAGATAGGCCGAGTGAACTGTATATCCGCGGGGAAGTTGAGCTGATTGCCGAATAAGTCTAATGCCATGACATAAGAAGCGGGCTTAGCGATAGTGTTTGTAACGCCATAGAATTCACCGGTTGGGACAAGCAGCCAGATATTTTTGTCCGCTGTTCGATAGATGAACTTCGTGTAGCCGGCTGCATCTTCTCTGGCAAGATATTCTGCCGGGGTGAGCAAGTTGGTCATGTTCTGCAAAGCCTGGAAAGCCAACGTGGGTTGATCCAGGCTGTCAAACATCCCCGAACCGCGCCAGCCCTCCAAAGAATACCACATTGTCCCCTTTAATCCCTGCGCCCAGGTATTGGCGTACAACCAGGTAATGTAGTCGGCTTTGTAGTTCTCATACTGCACAGGAGGCAAGGCATCTCCATACAGAAGTGCTGCTTCGGTTTGAACGATGGGTTTGTTCACGCCATAACGCGCCATAACGCCTTGGAGATATTTAATTTTGCCATCTACTACGCCCCCATTGGCGAACCACTTCAGGACGGTTCTTTCGCTCCAAACGGGATTCTTCCCTGCTTGATAGTAGGAATAGCCGTGAAAAGCGGCGATGTCAAAGTAATTTGCCGCGCGCTTGACCACCCCTTCGAAGAAATTCCATTGGCGGGCCTGCTGTACATCCGCGCAGTAACCGGGCCCAACACCTGTTGGGTCGCAATCTAGCAGCAAGCCGCCCAACATCACCTGGGCGCTGGGATTGGCGGTTTTAATAGCCGGATAGACCCGGCTGAGCATTTCTCCAAAGTATTCTCCGCCGAAGTAGGGATCGCCCGTATAACTCACTTCGCCCCAACAGCCAAACTGGCTATTGCCGTTTATTGGTGTTAATGGCGCATCCGGTTCATTCCAAATCTGGTAATACTTCACGTTGTAAGGGGGCTGGCTGTAACGCTGCGTCGCCTGGCGCATAAATTCGGCGAAGGCGTTCAGTGACTCGGATTTGATGGGGCCGCAGGCTTTGTCGGCGTATTTGCGCGCCCAGGAAGGGACGGCGTGAACCACCAGGATAGGGGTCAGATTATACTGGTTCGCTTCGAGGATCGCCGCATCCACTGCAGCAGCTTTCGTCCAGTCGTACGCGCCGTTTTGGACGGGCTGAATATCCGCCCAGCGCAATTGTAGGTTTAATCGCAGCCAGGCGCTGCCGCCCTCAGCCGCTTTATCCAGGCGGCTGCGGGCTTCGATGCCAAAGATCGGCACATAATTACTGTTTTTGGTCACCAGGGGGAGATAGATGGTGAACCCGGTCAGGGTCTCCTCGGTTGTGTCGTCGTCTGGCCCTTCATGTGGAGCGCTGTTTTGGGCGAGCGTAAAAGCAGGCTGCGAAACAGGCCCGGCTTTCATGAACGTCCCCCACCCGGGCGTGATGACCAGGCCGGAGATAATCAGAACGATTCTCAGTGCGAGCAACTTCATTGCGCCGACTCTCCAGATTAAAGATAATTATTCATAATCGAAAAATATGCCCATAGATTTAGGCCCAAAAGCAACAGCGAGAAAATGCCTGCCAGGATTTTATCATTCACACGGTTGAACGTGGCAAATCGCAGCGCATACACCCAGCCGATGGACAGAAAAAACATCATAGGCAGGGTCATGGGCAAAAAGTAACGCGCGGTGGGGGTGAAGATGTAGTTATACCAGTTTCCCGCGCCGCGAAAGAGGGTCATAATCAGCGCCGATAGGGCCATCAACCCCAGCAATAATGCCGGCGATGCGTGCATTTTACGGCGCTCTTTCCACAGGGCAAGCAGCGCGCCCAATGTTGCCAATGCCGTTAGAACAACGAAGGCGCGATAGGGTTTGTTGCCCAGATATGGCATCCCAATGCTAAAGCCGAATGAACCCCAGAAGGTGCGGAACAAATGGGTGAGCGTCGAATTGAAGTAGCTGCCTGTGGCCCGCAGGTCAAAGACCGCCCACAGGTTGGCAATGGAGAACTGAAAAGCCTGATCCATAAAGCGGGCGGCCGTCGGTTTTAGCATCGGCCAGCCTCGTTCGCCTGAGGCGTTCTTAACCGGGTTTTCGATGATGGAGTTGCCCCATTGCACCCGGCGGCAATCTGCGTCCTGCGGAAGCGGGGCGGGCGCAGCGCTCAAATCGCCCGTCCCCAGGACAAGACAATCCAGGTAGAAGTTATTCTCCATCTCCCGCCAGCCGGTGGTGACCATCAGGACGGCCTTTTGAGCCTCTGACTTTATCCGGCCGCGATAAGCGTAAAATGTGGGTTGCTGCGTGAGGGAGATGGGTTCTCCCTTCAGGATATCCTCGCCGTTCACCTGTAACTGGAACGCAGAAATCGTCGTCGGCTGATCGGCCCAGGCCCAGAACCCCAGGGTGACGATTTCGCCGGATAACCGCGCCGCATCAGATCCGTCCAGGGTTTGATAGACGTTGCCTACGCCGATTCGATAACGGATGACTGCCTCGCCAACGGGTGCTTCCTCATTGACCACTCTTTCCGGCAGCGAACGGTTGAGGACGGCGTAATAATAAGCCGACGATGTTTGAGACCAGGAAAAAGAAAAGCCAATCGCCAACATCACTAACCCCGCCGCGCCGAGCCAGATCCATCTGCGGTGGCGGCGAAATAACGCCAATAGCATAACCAAAGGCGCAAATGGCAACACCACCCAGGCGGTGCGTTTTGTGAAAAAGCACAGCGCCGCGCTGCCGATGAGGCCCACCAGGGTCAAAACCGAAAGCCCGCGGCGGATGGCGCGGATGCTCATCCAGATGAACAGGGTGGCAAAAGCCACTGCCCCCACATCGTCGTTGACGGCGGTCGTATAGTTCACAAAGCCGGGCAGCCCAGCCATCAGCAGCGGCGGCAGCCAGGCCAGTAAGCGATCTGTGAACAACTCTCGCGCGGCGGCCAGCGCAAAACCGACCGTCATCAGGAAGAGCATCCAGGAGACCAGGCGGCAGAGGTACATCTGGAAGGCGATGTCTGCGCCGCGCGCCAGGCGCAGGGGCAGGGATGCCAGAAAGAAATATAGCGGTTGTCCGCCGAGCTGAGAGACGCCAATCCAGACCGGCTCATAGGTGTCCAGGAGGTACGAATACCAATCCAGGTCGCGGAAAAAGCCATGTTCATACATCGAGGCGGCCAGCTCGCGGCGCATGGATGGGTCGTATTGACCAGTCTGCGGCCAGCGCTCAGAATTGGCGATCAGCCAGGCGTACTCAAAGTTGCCCGGTTCATCGTTGTGCTGCCAGGGAGGGATCAGAAAAACGTAAAGCAGTCCAACCAGAAAAGCTACTCCGAAGGTGAACCATGAAATCTTTTTGCTATTCATTGTAGCTTCAGGTTCAATAGGCTCCTTTGTGATTTATAACCACCCACAGGGTTTTGAGCAAGATGATGATGTCCAGCCACAGGGAGTAGTTTTGCAGATAGTATAAATCATCCTCGGTGTGTTCGTGCATCGGTTTATCGCTGCGGCCGTTGACCTGCCACCAGCCGGTGATGCCTTGCGGGACGGCGAAGCGCTTGCGCTGCCAGGATTCGTATTGATCCACCAGGTGCGGCATTTCGGGGCGGGGGCCGACCAGGCTCATCTCGCCGCGCAGTACGTTGAACAGTTGCGGCAGCTCATCCAGGCTAGAACGGCGCAGAAAACGCCCCACCCGCGTCACGCGTGGATCGGGGCTGCGTTTATCCTGGTGGATGCGCCCATCGGGGCCCACCTTTTCGATGACCTGCCGCATTTGCTCGGCGTTTGGCGTCATGCTGCGGAATTTGAGCATCCAGAACAGGCGGCCGTTCTCGCCCACCCGCTGTTGGCGGAAGAGCGCCGGGCCGGGGCTATCCAGCTTGATGGCCAGGGCGATCAGCGCCATCAGCGGCAGAGCCAGCGGCATGAGCAGCAGGCATACGGCGATATCGAAGGCACGTTTGACCATGCGCTGATATTCATCCAGCGCCGGGGCGCGCAGGTCAATCAGCGGCATGCCGGCGAACTCTTCCATTTTCGCCTGGTGCAGCGCCAGGGCGAAGTAATCCGGGATCACCCACACCCGCACGGGCAGGTCGTGCAGCTCGGCGCTGAGTTGGTTGACCTTGTTATAGGCGCGCAGCGGCAGCGCCAGCACCACGTCGTCCACCCTTTCGTTGAGGATCACCTGGCGCGCTTGCAGCAGGTTGCCCCGCACCAGGGGGTCTTTCTGCTTTTGCGGGTCGTCGTCCAGGTAGCCTGCCAGGCTCAGCCCCAGGCTGGCGTATTTTGTGATATTTTGCGCCACTTCTTTGCCCACCAGGCCGGCGCCGACGATCAACACTCTGCGCACTCGGGCGCGGTCGCGCGTGCGCAGGGCGAAGATCAGATGGTAGAGCAGGCGCGCGCCGAACGTCATGCTGTAAGCCAGCGCGGCGAAGGACAGGAACATGGCGCGCGAGATTTCGCGGAAGGTGAGGTAGAGCAAGCCTGCCAGGGCGATCGTAGCCAGCAGTGAACCCAACGTCAGGTTGCCCCATTCGTGGACAAAGCGGATGTTGCGCCGCCCGTCATAGACCGAGAACAGGGTCAGCACCCCCACCCAAACCAGGGCGAAGACCGAGTAGAGCAGCCCTTCGATGGGGGGCGCGCTGGCGATTGGGCGAGTGAAGGGGAAGATTTCATCCAACTGCGGGCGAACCAGCGCCGCCAGGCGCAGCGCCAACATCACCAGCCCGGCATCCACCAGCATGGAGAAGATGGCGAAATCTACCGAAAAACGGCGCAGCATTTGTTTATCCCTCTCTTGCGAATACCTTAAATCAATTTTACCAATATTCTTGAGCTACTCGGGTAATTCATGGCTGTGGAAAGCGAAGAATGCCCAGACGTTGCGCCACAATTAAGACAATAAAAAGAGGGTATTGAATATATCGGCGCCACAGACGGCGCGGCTCGCGGATAAAACGATATAGCCATTCGAACCCGCTGCGTTGCACCCAGCGCGGCGCTTGCGGCTTGGCGCCGGAGAGAAAATCGAACGCCGCGCCAACACCGATCAGCACCGGCGCATGGAGCGATTGGCGCTGCTTTGCCATCCAGCGTTCTTGTTTAGGCGAGCTGATCCCTACCCACACAACATCCGCCCCTGAGCTGTTGATGAGTTCTACGACCTGATATTCTTCCTCAATAGAGAGTTCGCCAAACGGGGGGCAATAGGCGCCTGCTACTTGCAATCCCGGAAAACGGGCTTGCAGGCATTCGGCTAACCGTTCAGCAATTCCTGGCGCGCCGCCGTAAAAGAAATGCGACCAACCTTCATCTACCGATTGCTCGCAAACCGCCAACATTAGATCAGGGCCATAGACTCGGCTGACGTGGGGATACCCATACCACTTGAGCAACCAAACTACCCCCATCCCATCCGGCGTGCATAGGCCAGCAGCGTTGAAGAGGGGGCGCAATTCCGGTTGCCGGTAAGCATCCATGATCGAATGCGCCGGCACGACGCAAACATACTGCCGCTCGCCGCGTTCAATCCATTCTCGAATTTTTTCCAATGCTTGTTGCATATTAATGGCGCTGACTTGCACGCCAAGAAGATTGAAGCGCTCATATTTCATAGCGTGATACTTGGTGGCTGTAGAAGATTGTCTATTGTATGAGTGAATACTTTAACCATTTCAGACACATTGCTACGTTCTACAATCAATCTATAACCGTTTTCTCCAAACTTCTTGTACGTCAATGGGGGAAGGTCGAGGCATCGAATCATAGTGTTAATTAGAGAACCTTTATCGTTGACTTGAAATCGGAACCCAGTCTCGCCCTCAATAACTAAGTCGTCTTCTGTTGTATCCGCCTCGCTCACAATACAAGGTTTTTTCCAAAACAGCGCCTGGTTTAAGGCCAAGCCGCCTACCCCTGGTAAAACAAAATAGTCACAAGCCGCGAAATAAGCATCAACTTCTTCGAAAATTCTCCCCAAAAATTCAATGTTTTTGATCTTTAGTTTCTCTGCTAAATATTTTAGACTTTCCAGCTCAGGACCATCGCCAACCAACCACAGGCTACATTCACGCGATTGTTGTAGTTCTGCAAAAGCATACAGAAGCAACGAAACATTTTTTTCCTTTGACATTCCTCCAACATACAAAAACAGAGGTACATCTTCTACCCCCACTGTTTTACGTAATTCGGCCCCTTTCGATTGAATCGCATCGTAACGATCAAGAAGATGATCTATTTCAATACCATTATAGCAAATGGTAATGCGGTCCTCAGGCACCCCCAGTGAGCAAAGATACTTTTTCCCCTTTGAACTATATACGAGAATATGGTCGCAAGAATTCAAGAAGATTTTAGATACTATCTTTTTAAGTGTATATTGAATTGAATTTCGGGATTGAGATTCCCAACCGGCGTGCCATATAATACTTTTCGCTTGGCTGTGTTTTGCCCATAATAGCGCTGTCCAATTATTCAACATCCCTGGCATACCAGGTAGAATTAATACGTCAGGCTTATAAGAACGCAATTTTGGAAGCAAACCGGGCATCTGTTTAACTAAAAAGTAAATAAAGCGTTTTTCTGAATATTCCAAAGCTTGATGAGGAAATTCCAATTTCCTCGAAAAAGCGGGGCGACCATCCTCCTTTTCCTTTACTCCGTGGAACACTGTCCATTTAAATTGATTGAACGAGCACAATTTTTGAAAAAAAGTTACCCGATAAGGGGGTATAAAATTTGTGATGAATGCAATCCGTGGGATATGAGGATCATCGTTCATAGAATTCTCTGTCAATGCTAAAAGAAAGTAAAATATGCCCAATCACTTCGTGATAGAGTAGATAGACATAAGTTGTTCGTAATATATTCTAACGCTATATTTTGCCTCCACTATTTGGCGCCCCAATTGACCCATGGCTAATGCCTCTTCCGGGTGCGCAACCAGCAAAGCTAGTTTTTGCTGTAGGTCTTGGCTCTTGCCAGGGTAGAACAACAACCCATTCTTGCCATCATACACAACACTCGACATGCCTCCAAGATTTGAGGTCACCACCGGTGTGCCTACAGCCAAGCTTTCCAATACTGTAAATGGAAGATTTTCATAACATACAGACGGTGCTACTAATGCTAGCGCCTGTCGCAGTAAATGCCATTTTTCCTCTCCAGTCACGCGCCCCAAGAATTCTACCTGATGTAAACTTTGTTGGCGTGCTATTGCTTGCAATGATTCAGCCTGGGGACCATCACCAGCGATTTTCGCTCTCAGGTTTGGTAGGCCGGCGATAGCTTCCAGTAAAATTTCGACACCTTTCTCCGTGGATAGCCGTCCCAGGTAAACAATATATGGTTTCCTTTTTTCAAAAGAACCTGGGTTGGGCAAGGGCTCGGGCAGGAAATTCCCTAACACAGAAATTTTATCTCGCGGCGCTAAGCCGCTCTCTATCAATTTTTGGGCTGTAAACTCGCTGAGAGCAATGAAACGGTCAATCAGATCGAAAGTGCCCCAGCGACGATGTAGTCCGATGGCAAGGGCATACAATGCGCTGAGAATATAGCTTTGCCGATAGCACCTCCATCGCACGGCGTAGAGCGTATTGCCGTATTTGCATCGTTCACAAATCTGACCATGCGTATAGAAAAGCGCATTTGGGCATAGGAAGCGAAAGTTATGCACTGTTTGAACAATAGGTACCCCCGTTTTCTTAAGCGCTCTATAGACCGCGGGTGAAATGCGATGAAAGACATTATGGATGTGGGCAACATCGGGTTTTTCACTTGATGCTAGGGTTTGGATTTCCCGATAAGTTCTCCAAGAAAAAATCGTTTCGAGAGGGAATGTCGCTTTTTGCCATATCCCATTGCGTTCGATTTCGGCATTATCTCGCATGTAAAGAATAACCTTATGACCGCGCTCGCGGAGTAGGGCTATCTGAGCTTCTACGGCCACTTGCTCGCCGCCATGTTGCCGATACTGGTTATGGACTATCAAAATTTTCATAAAGCATGCACCAAAGCAATACAGTGATCAGTCAGAAGACGTGCGTAAAGATTGCTTGATAAAGCTCGCAACGCTTTTCTGATGCCCAACAGTAAAAGTGTTGATCGGCGGGCAATCCCTTGTTTTCTATAGAAATAGAGTTCATCGGGTACATACACCATGCTCATATTCATGATCTCCAAACCACAAATGTGCTCAAGCAGATGCCTAAAACTTGATTGATTGAACCATTGGATATGGCCTAACTCCTCTCGGTAATGACTTCGTAAAAGATGTACTTTTAGACGTGTATAGAGATTATCTTCCAACGGCACTTCAACTGCCACATAACGCGCCACACGGGTCGCCTCTTGGAGTAATGGAACAGGGTCTATAAGATGCTCGACAACATGCGAAAGAATAGCTAAGTCAAATCGCCTATTCTCATATGGGATATGGAAACCGTCAAAGACTTTAGCCTCAACCAAGCTGGGGATATCCGACCGATTCTTTATGATATGAATCGCTTGGTCGGCGATGTCCAATGCATAATAGTACTGACCAAAGCTCATGCGGGCAAGAGAGGCTAACACCGCACCAGTTCCGCAACCAATGTCAACGATACTTTGAACAGGTAAATCGCCTACAATCGTCGCGATATTTTTAGCCTTGACGGAGCCCCCCAGCTCACGCCATTGCCATCTCCTTTCATCAATTTGAGTATATTGACTGTCGTAGAACTTTGGGTTTGCCATAAACAATCCTGTAAAGGCGATAGCACAAATGTGTCATCTCATACGCTAGGTGTTTGATGTAGCTTCAACACTTGCTGATAAATAGCCCATGTATTCGCTGCATTTTGCTGCTAGGTGAAGTGGGGGGTCAGCCGTGGAATCAAAGAAGGGTCAAGGATGAAGCGATGCAGCCAATCCCGCACCATCACCTGGCGGCACGCAGATTCTTCTTTTCTACTCCAAAGTTGTTTATAGAAATTTCTAGGATCTGTCATTTCTTTTCTCGAGTGTCATGAACAACAGCCTTTATCCAATCCAAATCCACACGATATTCCTCGGTGATACCTGACTCGCTCTTTTCGCCTATACTTACAGCTACAGCATCCAACTGCCCATTAACAGGTACAGAAATAGTCTCCCAAATTCCCGCGCCCGGATAATAACTGACAAAACGTGGTGATACCCATTGACCTTCTACTTTCACGTCAATTGTAAGATAAGTGCCTGGTTGAATTCGAGCATGGAACTGAAGAGACTGTACAGCTGGGGCAGGCTGTGGCAAAGCGAAAATATAGGCAAAAACATCCCGTCGAGCCTGATTGTTGATGTATGAAAGTTGTAGGTAGCCATTCGCTATGTGAAAGGAACCTTGAACATTATTCGAATTATGAGCGAACCAATTATCAAGCTCGGCAGAGTCCTGAAAATCGGCCAGTACGACTTCCTCAACATTTTCTAATTCTACAGCTTCACCTACTCCCTGGGCCGCTGAAACGGGACGATGTCTAAAGAAACCAACATATCGGTTATGGGAAACATAAAGTGGATCGAGTGCAGGGACTGATAAGAGGTCTTTGAGATCATTCCCCGTCCACAGAAAGTAGTTGCAACCACGTTCTTCCAGTATCCTGCTGATTCGGTTGCTTTCTCGTACATCAGTTAACCGCACAGAAACTAGTGGGTAAACCAAGCGTTGCCTGGCATACCATACCAGCGAGGATGACGTAAGATCCTCCGTTCTGACGCAAACATCCACTCCTTTGAAATTATTAGAGGCAAATCGGATGTATTCTCGGTAGTCAGTTTGATGTGTAGAAGTGAGAGGCGGGAAACCAGCAAAAGAAACTACACCCAGTATGCCCAACAACAAGAGAGCTACCGCTTTGCGGAGGTCTTGAAGCCAAACAGTCCGAGAGGTTGAGTATGTCACGAACAATACCCAGATAAGCGGCCCCACAACAAGGTCACCCCAATGGATACCTGCGTTCAGATGAGCAGAATTGGCAGCCACTTCCCAAACGAATACGAGCCCGGCTATCCCCGAAACACATGCTGCTGCCAGTGACACTCTAGGTGACAGGGAAGGGTGAGAGCCGGTCAGGGCATGCAAAGCGCACACACTCAAAACGGCCCAGATTGGTGAGAGTATTAGAACATAGCGATAGATCCAGAAGGTCAAAAAGAAATAAGCCAACGTTGGCGTTAATATACTGGCTATGACGATGCCAAGGCGGCGGTGCCGAGAGGTCAATTCAATATATCCCAAAATGGATAACACAAAGATTGCCAAACCTCTGCCTTTATACGCTTCATGCCAGGAAAGGAAGAAGTCTCGGAAATTCCATCCAACACGTCGCAGCCAGGCTTCCGGATTCCGTAAAATCGCTCGCCATACACTATGCTGGTTCTCTTCAGGCGAGCCATATAGCTCTCTCGCGACTTGACGGCCGTCAGACCAGGGACTCTTGCCCTGAACTTGCATCTCAAAGCGACGAGCCCAGCCTTCACCCTGCTCAAAAGCCAGATATGTTCGTGCACTAAGAGAATTTCCCTCAGTGACTCGCCACACCCAGGCGTTAAAACCTCCACCCTGAATATGGTACACCAGGGCCAAGATGGAGATCATAACAAGCAACGGCAAAAGCCAACAAAGTAGGAACAAATGAACTTTGCCTAATACTCCTTGAGGAGAATATATCAACCACGCAAAAATGATAAGAGTCATAACGACATACAGAACTAAACCATCATTTCGCACAGTCGTGGATAGCAGTAATAAGGCCGCAAGGAAGAAAAGAAATCTCTTTTGCTTTCCTGATTCCCCCGGCTCTGGCTTCGCGATGAGGAATATAACCATCATAACAATCAGGGCATAGAGCAAGTCTGAGGAGTTTCGATCTATGATCCATAAAGGATACCCACTCAGAGCAATGCCGACTGAGGCCAAAGCCCAAAGCCTCCCAACAAGTTCTTTGACCACCAGAAAGATAACAACGTAAAGAGCACAGCCTGCTATGAACGAAGTAACGCGACCAGCATAGTCTACGCCTAATGGAATGTCTTGCAGAATAAGGTAACTAACTGAATGCGCCAGTGCAACACCAGGATTCCAACTAAAGGGCGGGAATTTGCCCTCTTGCACAACTGCTACGGCTTCAGCGAGATAAAGGGACTCGTCCAGGAAGAGAATGGGCCGTGTGACAGAGATATAAAGCCGGGATGCCAATACCAACAACCCTAATAGCGTTAAGAACCCGGCATACAATTGTCTCTTCTTATCGGCCCAGCCTAGCCCTATCCTCAACCACAGGTTGTCGATTATTGACGCAACCATCCTCAATTTCCTTCGAAGATCCCCAATGCTACGTATGGTTCGCCTTCAACACTTGCTGATAAATAGCCCAAGTATTCGCTGCATTTTGCTGCCAGGTGAAGTGTTCGGAAACTATTTTGCGTCCCGTCTCTCCCATCTGTCTGCGGCGATCCGGGTCATCAATCAGTCGCCTCAGCGCTTGTGTCAGACTCTCTACATCGCGCGGTTTAACCAATTCGATGCAGTCGCCTAACGATTTCAGATCTTCCGGGCCTCCTTCGCCTTCACATCCAATCACAGGTTTGCCCTGACCTAACGCCTCAATATATACAACCCCAAACGCCTCCTTCCAACTCGGCAACGCAAAAATGTCACACTTAGCAAAATAGTTCCAGACTTCAGAATGTGACTTATATCCCTCAAAGAATACAATGTCGTCAATCCCCAATGTATGCGCCATGTTTTGGAGGAACTGGCGTTGGGTGCCGTCCCCAACGATCACATAGCGAAGATTATATCCTTCATTGCGCAGGCGTTTAACAGCCGGTAGCATGAAGGTATATCCCTTTCTTTCCTCCAGATAACCCACTGAAAGCAAGGATACAACACCATCCTGCGGAGGAGCACTCGTGCTGGAGATTCCCTTGGGCGCATCCCCTCCCAAGCGCACGATCCGCACTTTCTCTGGATTGCCCCCATAGCACACGATTTGCCGCATCGTCCATGTGCTGTTGGCAAGGATCGCATCTGCATTACGGAGTACCCAGCGAATGATTGCTAGGCCAAGAGGATTTTGCCGGACGGTGTAAGTAACATCGCTTCCATGAATGCTTAAAACAACCGGAACATGCATCCAGCGTCTGGCTAACAAGGCAATCACACCGCATGGGCTGGCATAATGGGCGTGAATGAGATCAAAGTTATACTGTTGGTGCAAAGCCCTGAGATGACGCCTCAGGAATAAATAAGCAAAGAAGCCCCACGTGCCATGAAAAATTTGTTTAGGCGGTGAGGTATAGCGAGGATAATATACTGGTATGTCGCTAACTTCACCTTTTTGAGGAATTTGCGCCAGATTTTTCTGCCATCGCCTCCATTCAGCGAGGAACCGCCTTGGATTCACTATATACTTCCATAGCCTCAAATGTGGGAAAACTCGCACCGGGGCTACGACGATGTTATCGCAATAGGCTTGCAAATGATAGGTTTGACGTTCAACAAAAATGCCAAAAGCGGGGCGAGGCGGATTAGGGAAAAGTTCAGAAAGCACCAGTATGCGTGGTTGTTTATCTGACATGAAGCGCTCCCTTCGCCTTTTCTCGGCTCTGTATTTCAGCAGCCATTTCGCGTGCAAGACCCGCGAGACAGGCAGCGGCGATCATAAAGATCATTCGCAACTCGATCCCCATCAGATTGGATTCTACAAGACCGACGACAAGATAACCGAGTAATCCAATCCACATCGCGGCTAACAGGGGTTCCGCCTCCATGCCGCCGGTAGTTCGAATGCGTATGCCACGTTGCCAAAGATGCCAAGCCAGTACTAACACCCAGATCAGACCTATCAAGCCATAATCTAAGAGCAAATATATGTATAGGTTATGAGGCTGGCCATAATAAGCTTGTAATGCAAAAAGATCCATGCCATTGCCGGTTAATAGGATAATTGGGTGGGCGCGAATGATATTCAGGGCTATCTGCCATAGACCGACTCTCCACCAAAAAGTGACCAACAGAGCTGGTGGAATGTGCCTGCTCACTTGCCAGAGGATCACGATGCCGGCGATTATGCCAGATAAAGCAACAACCAGTAAGGTTCGGTTAGCCTTTACCCAACGTTCTATCCAAATGAAGAGAATTGCTCCCACCATTACTAAAAGACCGGCCTTGGCAAATGTCCAATAGAGAGACAAAGCAATGGGTATGAGAGTAACAAAAAGAAAGACAATAGGCTTACTCTTGTAAAATTTTCCAATACCCATCATTAAACCGGTAAAGAGATACATCGCGAATCCATTTGGGTGAGAGAAAAAACCAGCGGCAAAGGAAGCGCGGGCGAGGCGGTCCTCTTCTGGAGAGATGGCAAACTCAGTTTTATAGGCAGCCAGTTCACTAATAAACGGTCGAAAACTATCTGTGAGGTGCTGGTAAATGCCAAGCAAGGCGCTGAGCCAAACCAAAAATATGTAGATAGTTATCCAATAACGCCAGCCGTGTCGGATCGTAGTGATAAGTGTGATAAAACCTAATAGTGGAATGAGCCAATCTCGAACATCGCTTAAACCGTGTCGCTGATCCAAAGACCAGGGGCGGATAAGAGCCGCCCATAGAGTAATCGCGGCGAAGAGATACACCAATGGGTCTTTGAGAATGATCAGTTTCCGTCTGCTAAATATTTGATAAGAAAGAAGAATTGTAGAAACGATCAATACCAACGGTTCCATCAGCGCAAAGCTGAAACTTCCCAATTCCACGCGATATTGAATGGTGGGAGCAACGAAAAGCAAAAAAACGAGCAGACCGTTAACAGAGAAGAAACCACTTGGTGGAGAGATTTTGTTGCTCATTGATATTCGACCTGATTGCTGCGCCATAGTAGAAGGCCTATTGTTCCCATCGCGATCAATGCCCAGCCAACCCTGACGCCACTTAACGTTATTGGATCAGCCGCAGGTATTAGCTTATTGAAAGTCCAGATCCCCGCGTAACCAACCACACCAGTTCCTAATATCCAACTCATTTGTTGAAGCGAATACTTCACCGGGTAGAGCTTTATGGAAACCCAGGTTATCCCCATAGTCCAGAAACCATAAGCCACAACCGTCGCCCAGGCTGCTCCCAGAATCCCGTACCTGGGGATCCACCAGAAATTAAGTCCCAGGCACACCGCAGCAGCAATCCAGCCAATGACCGGTAAATATTTCGTCCGATCTTTGAGCATGATGCCCACATTAAGGGGATAGCTTAGGCCATAGATGAGATAGGCAAGCAGGATCACGGGCACCACGCTCATTCCAGTACGATATATGGGAGGTGATAGCCAGGTATAAATTGTAGGCGTCAGGGCGATTACCAACAAAGCAAAGGTAATGGCAGTCCATAAATAAAACAGAAGAACCTGAGCATATTTTTGGGGCGCATTGTCATAAGTGGCTATCTTAAAGCGCCGCG
>DYGV01000004.1:0-12319 GCA_020724505.1 Anaerolinea thermophila | reverse complement strand
AATCTATGGCAAAATGTCGGGTAATAATAATATCCAGCATGGATGCTATCTTGTAGGCAAAGGTGTAGATCGCCACGGTTTCTAATGTGGAGAAGTGTTGCAATATATAACGGTCGGAGGCAAAGAGGATGTATGAAGACAGATTGGTTGGAAGTAAGGGTAAACCATAGTGTAACACGCGCTTTAATGATGTCCATTCAATGCGCGCAGAGATAAAACGATGACCTAACCCGATCGCCAATCCTAATATCAAGATAGTCCCACCTAAACGGCCAACCAATGCGCCGAGTAACCCATACCCTGCCTCCACAAAGCCAATCGCCATGCCCATGAACAAAGCCATACGACCGGCCGAGAGGGTAACAAAGGTTATTGGTTGTTCCCGAACACGAAACAAAGTCAGATAGAAGGCAAATACCGCTTCCATCCATGCGATTGCCAATACCAACACCAACGTGAGGGGAGCGCCGGGGAGGGAAGATTTTACACCGACGGTTAGCAGCGCCGTCCCACAGAAAAACAAAATTCCGCCCCACAGGCTAATTGCCAGGAGAACATTGCCAGCCAGTTGAGATCGTTCATCGTCGTTCACTAAGAACCAATACTCACGCATCAGGCCAACGTCCAGCCCCGTGAGAATCAACATATTGAGAAATAGAATCGCTATCTCAAAGATAGACCATGCACCGTATTCTTCGGGTGTGAATGCGTTGACCAAATATGGCACAAGCAGAAATAAGGCTGCACTATTCGCTATATTGCCAAACGCGTATATCAGATTGGCTTTGAGTAAGTTACGCCACATCGCCTTTAATTGCAAACAACCATTTATTGTTTGGAGCGGTCTCTCCCCATTTTGGAAGAAAAAGACGCTTGTCAAACCAGGCTAATATGGACGGTAAAAGAGAGTCCATCACTCCCCAGCGGGCTAATCGCCACGCATATCGCCAAATCCAGGCATAGCCTTTCCAAAGTAAGTTCACATTGGGCAATAAAGGTGGAGGTTGGAGGATAGCAAATATAGGCTCTATATGTGATAGCCGAGTCTGGTATTTTTCAAGAAGGCGGCAGTAATCATTTAAAGATCGAATGCGAAGATAGTTTGCTAATTGGATTGAGTTTGCAGGAAACACATCTGAGACGATTAGCAAACCCCCCACCTTGAGTTGAGAAATTATGTTTCGCACCGCCTTTTCAAACGCATCATCTTGGGGGATGTGAAAGAGAACGTCTGCTGCTAATACAATATCAAATTCTGATCCCAAATCTGGAATTTTGTCAGCCGTAATATCGGATTGTATAAATCTAAAGCGGGGATACCGCTCCTGCAATGTATTTATGCTGACTAAGGTTATGTCCAAACCAACGTATTCGTTTACTCCTTGTCGTTCGCAATATCCTGTATAGAAGCCAGTGCCACATCCTACTTCTAAAACTCTTGCATCCTTCAGTGTTTGACCAATGAGGGTCAAACCTTTTTCAAGAGCTTCCAGGCGGGCTGTATATAGTCTTGCATTGTAACGGGGACCCAGAGCAGCATAACCGGCACCGATAAGATCAAAGTGCTGGCTTAGCCTCTCTTCCCAATAGGCTTGCGCAGTATAGGTGCTTAGAGAGCTAGAGTTGTGTTGTTGATTATTCATTGTTCACTTGCGATCTCTGCCGTCAACCACGATTTGTAGGCAATTTGAAAAATCCTTCTCTGATTACGTTTATTCAGCCACTCGCTCCAGCCGGACAGACAGAAAGAACAAATTCCGATCCACGCCGTTGATCATTTGATCGTTCAGGTAGTTCACGCTCAGCAGGTGCATGCCTTCTGAGAGGTACGCGCGGCCGGTGAAGGTCTGCCGGCTTTGGTCGCCGCGGGTGAGTTGGGCTTCGATCACCGGGCGGGTGTCCAACTCCACGCGGGCGATCACCGGCGGCGGGGGGGTGTTGAGGGCTTTGAACTTGAGCAAATACCAGCCGCTTTGCCGCGCCTGGAGGAACACGCCAACCCGCCCGCTGTGATATAAAACCGCATACTTTGCGTCGTCTATCTTCTTCGTCGCCACTGGCGTGCTGATGTCAATCTGCGCCTGCGGGTTTGTCCTCAGCCAACGGAACTGCGCCGCGGGGATAGTTTTGCTGTCGCTCAGCTTGACGTAAGGCAGCCCATCCAGGAAGAAAGGCGGAAGAGCGGATCTGGAGAGTATGGCAGCCATTGCCCAGCGGTAGCGGTCGGGAAATGGAAGTTTGCCCAATCCCGGGGCGCGAAACGTCACCGCCCGTTGATAGTAGATCAGCGCGCTGGAATAATCTCGTTTCTCGAAGGTGTAGCGCGCCTGGGGGTAAAAGTCCTTGCTCCGCACGTTAAACTCATTCCAGTTTGCCTGCACCTGCTGGATGATTTGCACGTCGTCGCATAGGCGCGCCTCCTGCGCGGCTGCGGTCGCCTCCTGAGCGCAGGCAGCGAGCCGGGCGAAGCCCAGCTCCAGACGTCCCATGGGGTTGTCTGGGCGCTGCTGGGTGTAGAATTGCAGCGCCTCCAGCGCCTCTTGCGGCTCACCTAGCAGGCAGTGGATGCGCCCGATCAACAGGTGGGCGTGGGCGTCCCGCGGATCATACGCCAGCCCCATTTCCAACTCCTGACGGGCGGCGTTCAGTTGGGCGCGCAGCTCTTCGTCGGTGATGGGCGCTCTTTCGCAAGCCAGGAGATAACGCTCATCAATCGCCTGCCAGGCGGCCTGATAGAGCTGCGCGCCGCGTGCCAGGCGCAACCGAGGCAATGCCTGGGGCGCAACCCACCCACTCAGCGCGCCGGCTGCAACCAGGCCGATCGCCAGCAGAACCCAGCGGGAATAGCGTTTCATCGAATGTTTCTTGAGCGCTCCGCACCTGCGTTATAGCTCGTTTTTCCACCAGCCGCGCGCCAGGAAGAAGCCGCACGCCAGCACAAACCCCGCCACCAGGCCGATGGCCGTGTTGCGGATGGTGTTCCGTGAGTCGGGCTTGGAGGGTTCCCCCGCCAGCGAGCCGATCTGAACGTTGCCGAACAGGTCGTCGTTGGTGAGTTTGGCTTCTTCGCTTTTGGTCAGCACGGTGGTGTAAACCTCTTGCATGCTCTCATAATTCGCCAGCAGCCGCTCCTGCTCGTTGGTTTGGTCGCGTATCTGCTGCTGCAGATCATACACCTCCGCTGTGATAGCGTCGAGTTGTTCCTGTATCTGGGCGGCTTTGCTTTGCATATCCTCCGTCCAGGAGCGAACCTGACGGACGAAATCTGCTTTGGTCAGGGCGGGCAGGGCGGAAGGGGCGGGCAGTTGGAATTGCAGTGGAGTTGTCGGCAGATTCAGAACCGTCGCAGCGGGGTTGTGGCTGGTCAAACTGCTGCCGGTTGTTGAAGGCGGGGCGCTGGAATTGACGTCGGCGTACACCTTCATTTGCAACACCATGAAATTGATCTGCGCTGCGCTCTCCACCAGCGCGTCCTGCGCCAGGCTATCCAACTGCGCAACCAGCCCATCGGCGTCGCGCGCCGCGTCTTCGATCAGGCGTTGCTTGCGCAACCAGTCCGCCTGCAAGGTGAGCAGCGAAGACAGGCGGTTGTTCAGTATCGAAATTTGATTGCGGCTCTCGAAGCTGGATAATTCGTCCTGCGCCTGTTGCAAGTTGCGCCTGGCCGTCTCCAGTTGAGCATTGATCAATTGCACTTGCAGGCCGTCGGTGCCGGAAAACACGCGGTTGGCGCTTTGCACCGTTTTCTGCGCCCAGACATTGACCATTTGCGCCGCCTGCAGCGGGGTCTCTGCCCGCACGGTCAGGGTGACGATGGATGGATCGGCGTCGGCTTTTGCCTCCAGGTAGCCCTCGCGAAACTCCTGCCAGGAGGTGGTCGCTTTCTTGGGGCTCTCCCAAAGCTGATAGATCATCTGAATGATCTCATCGCCGTAAGCCAGCGAAACGATGGCTTTGTTGGTGGGCGGCGGATTGTTGACCGTTTGATACTGATTGTCCAGGTTCAGTATATAACGTGGGCGCGAGACGGCGATGGTAACTTTTGCCGAATAACGGCGCGGCTGGAGGATCGAAAAAGCGAAAGCCGCCAGCCCGATCAACAGCGTCAATAGCGCGATCCACCTCCAGTTTTTCAGCAAATTCTCGATGATCTTGCGAGGATCAATCTCAATTACATCATCCATGGAACCTTCCGTTAGCGAAAAATTTATCGTTGCGATAGGCACGTGAAATACAATCTGCTCGGACGACGTTCGACATTGCCCTCGTTGGTGGATCGTCCGCTTGCAAAATGAATTCCACATGTTTCTTGAATTTCAAAGAAACATATGGATCGGGCAGTATTATAGCATCATTTTACGCGCCTTAGCGCGTTTAATTCATCTTCCAGAGATATTATATAGTGTCTGTCTAAAATGGTTTGTCTCGTTGGCGCAATACGTCTCGCAGGTTCTCTTTCTGGATCTTGCACGTAGTTGGAATCCCCAAACAGGTCTGCATAAATGCTGCACTGCACGGGCGATAGGGTGTTACAATAAACGCCAGATTGATGTTATGGAGGAACCATGAAGCCCCAAAAAACCATCCTGTTTACTGCGTTAGCCTTGACCTTGCTGGTTGCTGGCTTCTCCCCGACGCCCGCTCGAGCGCTGCCGCCGGCATTGATCTATGTGGTGCATGGCATCAACGGGCTGGACATGAGCCAGCCGCTCATGCAATATCCTCTGGATGTGTCTATCAGCGGGGTGGGTTGCGTGCTGAGCAACTTCATGTTTATGCGCAGCGCCGGCCCAATCAGCGTGGAACCTGGCAATTACACCATCAGCTTTTCGCCAGCCAGCGCGACCCCGTGCAGCAGCCCAGCGATCTTGACGCGCACTTTTTACGCAGACTTCGATAAAGTATATACGGTCATTGCCCATCTGGATGCTGGCGGTGCACCCACCGCTTCCCAGTTCTGGTTCGATGTGTCTCATACGACCAGCGACAACGGAAAATCGCGCTTCACCGTTGTCAACGCCGCCTGGGGGCCGACAGTGGATGCCTACGCCAAGCTCAAGAAAAAGCCGGCCTCCATCAAGCTTTCCGGTCTGACCAACGGCAGCGGGATCACCTTCCAGGGCAAGGCTGGCAACTGGAAATTGTGGTTCACCCCTACAGGCAGCGCCAGCTGGCTATATGGACCGATGGACATGAAAACCGCCAAGTTTCACCACTATTTCATTGCCCTGGTAGGATCAGCGACCAACGGCTACTATTCGGCCAGTTTTTCAGTCAACACCTACCATTATCGCCCTTAAAATGTATACAGGCCAATGTAGAGTGAAGTCATGTGGCAATACACTCTATTCATCGCCTCGAACCCGAATGGGTATGGAGTAAGGCCGCAACTCTGGTGGAAGTGAATTGTAAGACGCGCCGTGAGATGCTCGTCCATAAAGTGATAGCATTTCACGTATGAGGAGGTATATTGTAATGCTCGATGCTTGTTGTTCGAATCCCCTTGCAGGAGCGGAGACCTGCGAGCTGCCTGCACCCGCGTTACAGCGCCCTGCGCGCCAGATGGCTCTTTGCAGCTCATGCGGCGAAAAGGGTAAGCCGGTGCAGACCCAAACGGTGAAAGCGATGCTGGCCGTATCCTTGCGAGCCATGACAGATGGCGAATACCTGTTTTGCCGCACGCCCACCTGTCCGGTGGTGTATTTTTCCGCAGATGGCAATCAAACCTTCGTGGTTGAGCAACTCCGTGAACGCGTCTATCAGAAAGAGTCGCAAGCTGATGATGTGTTGGTCTGTTATTGCTTTCACCATACTGTAGGTGAGATACGCGCCGCTTCGGCGCAAGCCCGTCTCTTAATTGTGGAGGATATTAACCAGGGCATTCAGGCGGGTCAATGCGCCTGCGAATTGCGCAACCCGCAAGGCTCCTGTTGTTTGGGCAATGTTCGAGGGTTGATCAAGCAGTATGAAAACGCAGGGTGATAGACTTGGATGATTTTATGGAAGAACTCGATTCAATCGTCTCTGGGCAGAAAAAGCATATCGCGCTGGTGGCGCACGACAACAAGAAGAAGGACCTGCTGGAATGGGTGCAGTTCAATCGGGAGCTGCTCTCCCAGCACGAATTGTACGCCACCGGCACCACGGGTCGTCTCTTAGAGCAGGTTTTGAACTTGCCTGTGATCAAGCTGCAAAGCGGCCCTTTGGGCGGAGATCAGCAAATTGGTGCGAAAATCGCCGAAGGCAAGATTGACTTCCTGATCTTTTTCTGGGATCCGCTGGAGCCGCTGCCGCACGATCCGGACATCAAGGCTTTGTTGCGCATCGCGGTTGTGTGGAACATCCCTGTAGCCTGCAACCGCGCCTCGGCAGATTTTATGATCTCCTCGCCGTTGATGACCAGCGCCTACGAGCGCGCCTTGCCCGATTATGAAG
This sequence comes from Anaerolinea thermophila, assembly GCA_020724505.1. Lineage (GTDB taxonomy): Bacteria > Chloroflexota > Anaerolineae > Anaerolineales > UBA4823 > RBG-16-57-11. Next base: position 5,884 of record DYGV01000004.1, on the reverse strand, counting down.
CCCATACTGAGCGGGTGGTGCGCGCCTTGAATTCGGATTGAGGCGGCATGGTTGCCCGGCCGCTCATTGCGCCAGTCACTGACTAGGATTGATCGCAGCAGATACACGCTAGATTGCCTTTAGCGATGGCAAGAAAAGCGCGCTCGCCCCGCGCTAGATTACTCATCGGCTATATGGGAAAAGACGATCATGCGTTCTTCGTACACCCGTCTCTATATTCATTTGGTTTGGGGGACCTGGGACAGGCTGCCATTGATTACCCCTGATATTGAGTCACCCCTATATGCAGGAATTGCCAAGAAATGCTATGAGCTCAAGTGTTCACCCCTGGCGATTGGCGGCCTCGAAGATCATGTCCATCTCTTAGTGCGTCTCCATGCTTCCACCTCGATTTCTTTGCTGGCGAAGGAAGTCAAAGGTTCATCATCGCATCTCGCGACTCATGTTTTGAAGCCCGGTCAATTTTTCAAATGGCAAGGTTCTTATGGCGCTTTGAGTTGTCGGGAGCAAGATGTTCCTCGTTTGAAGGCATATATTGAAAACCAACGCGCTCGCCATGATCAAATGAAGATTGAACCGATTTGGGAAACCGTTGAGGATTTAGAAGATCACCTCGGCGGCGAGTAAAGTCGCGCCTGGATGAACGAAGTCCCCCTGCGGGGACTTCAGGTGCCATTTTGCCGGGCTATGACGAGGGCGGCGACTGAAGTCGCTCCTGGATGAACGAAGTCCCCCTGCGGGGACTTCGCGGGCCAGTCTGCGCAGGCAGACTTTGCGAGGGTAGGCGCGATTTGAATCGCCGAGCCATGACGATGGCGGCGACTGAAGTCGCGCCTGTATGAACGAAGTCCCCCTGCGGGGACTTCGCTCATCTGAGGTGGCTGATTACTGTCCTGTCATTTTGAAGAAGCTGGTCAGCTTCATCGCCAGATTCAGGTCGCCAGCCAGTTTAAGCTTGCCCAGCATGAAATATTGCATCCCATTCGCGCGGCCGAGCAAAACGTCGGCAAAATCGCGCCCGTCGGCGGTCAACGTGACAGCCGGTTCTTCTGCCACGCCTTCGCTGACTTTGCACTTACCATCGCGGATGTCAATGATATAATCTCCGCCCTCTTCGCCGGTCAGCCGATATTGGATGATCGCCTCCACTCCCACTGCTGCTTCGGGGATGAAGAATTTTTCGTGATTATAGATCAGGGTCTTTACCGGGATGTCTGCCATGTTTGCGCCTCCTGTAGCTTCAATTTAAATTCTCAAAAATGCCCGCAGCGCCCATGCCGCCGCCGATGCACATCGTCACCATGCCGAACTGCACATCACGGCGCTTCATCTCATAAATCAGTTGGGTCGTCAGTTTGGCGCCCGTGCAACCCAAGGGGTGTCCAAGCGCTATAGCGCCGCCATTGACGTTGGTAATTTCCGGGTCCAGATCCAATTCGCGCATCACTGCCACGCTCTGCGCTGCAAAGGCTTCGTTAAGCTCAATCAAGCCGATGTCTTTGAGCGACAGTCCAGCCAGCTTGAGCGCCTTTGGGATGGCAACCACCGGGCCGATACCCATAATCTCCGGTGGAACGCCGCCCACGGCAAAAGAAATGAAGCGCACCAGTGGCTTTAACCCCAGCGCTTCGGCTTTGGCGCGCGACATGATGATCACTGCTGCTGCGCCGTCGGACATTTGCGAGGAGTTGCCTGCGGTCACCGTGCCGCCCTCGCGGAAAGCCGGCTTGAGCTTTGCCAACGCCTCCAGGCTGGTGTCGGAGCGAGGACCTTCATCGCGCTTGAAGACGAACGTCTTCTCCCGGCGATGGCCGTTGCCTTCGGGCTCGACCACGCATACTTCCACGGGCGCGATTTCGGGATCAAACCGTCCACTTTCTACCGCCTGCGCCGCTCGCATGTGACTGCGTAGGGAAAACTCGTCTTGATCGGCGCGGCTGATACCATATTTGACAGCCACATTTTCGGCGGTCAGTCCCATGCTGGTAAAGGCTTGCGGCATATTCTCTGCTAAATACGGCATAGGCGCGAATTTGAAACCGGTCATCGGCACCAGACTCATAGATTCGGTTCCGCCGGCGATGGCGACCTGCATTTGCCCGGCAATGATGGCAAAAGCGGCGTGAGCGATGCTCTGAAGACCGGAAGAGCAGAAACGGTTGATCGTCTCCGCAGGCACAGAATTGGGAAGACCGGCGCGCAGCGCTACCATGCGGCTCATGTTCATGCCTTGCTCGCCCTCCGGGAAGGCGCAGCCCAGGATAACGTCGTCTACCTCAGCCGGGTTGAGCGTTGGGGCGCGTTGCAGCAAATCGCGGATTACGGTTGCGGCCAGCTCATCGGGTCGCACTGTTGCCAGGCTGCCGCGTTTGGCTTTGCCTACTGCAGTGCGCGCGGCCGCCACAATGACAGGTTCTCGATTGGGATCGGGGTAGTTCATACGCTTAACCTCCTTGGTGAAACACGCGCCGACCGCTGGTCGGGCGATGCCCGGACGCGGCGTGCAGCGCGGTGATCTAGTTTCTCAACACCTTGCCCGTTTGCAGCAGATTCCACATGCGCTGCTGGGTTTTCTCGTTGCCGCATAGGGAGAGGAAAGCCTCTCGTTCCAGGTCAAGGATATATTGCTCGTCCACCCAGGCTGGGCTACTGATGTCGCCGCCGGTGATGACGTTGGCCAGTTTGTTAGCAATCACCGCCTCGTATTCGGTGATGTAGCAGCCCTGCTGCATCATGTAGATCGCCACCTGCAAAGCGGCCAGGGCATCGCGCCCGGCGGCGTAGATCTTTTCTGGCAGTGGCGGCTTGTAACCGGTGGCTACCATATGTAGGGCTTCCTTCTTGGCTTCGCTAAGCAACAAATCGCGGTTCAGCGTCACGCGATCTGCGGGCCCCAAGATGCCCATCTGACGCGCCTCTTCGGCGCTGGTTGCCACTTTTGCCATACCGATCTGCTCGAACAGCCGCTGCAAGAAAGGCAACACTACGACGTTTTGTGTGCGCATGGCGGGGTTAATAATACGGCGCATCATTTCTTTCGTGCCGCTGCCCGCCGGGATCACGCCGGCGCCGATCTCCACCAACCCGGCGTACAGTTCGGAGGCGGCTACCACGCGGCTGCCGCTCATGATGACTTCCGCTCCGCCGCCCAGCGCCAGCCCTGCCGGAGCAATGACCACCGGCTTGGGGAAGTAGCGCACACGCATGAGAATATCCTGCATGTTTTTCACCAGGTTGTTCAACTGTTCCCATTGACCGCTTTGGGCGTTCATCACCACCAGGAACAGGTTGGCGCCAGCGCTGAAATTATCCGCCTCATTGCCGATCACCAGCGCTTCAAAGTCTTTTTCCACGCGGTCGAGCGCTTGCCGGATCATTTCGAAGATGTCCACATCCAGGGCGTTCATCTTGGTGTGGAATTCAACGCAGGCTACCCCATCGCCCAGATCAATCACATCCGCGCCCATGTTTTTGGCGATCACCTTACCGGCGGCCTTCAATTCTGGCAGGATCACCAGCCCTGCGGGGCGTTGAATGGGGGTGTAACCACCGCGCGCCGGTTCGTACACGCCGACTTTGATGCCTTCGCGGTAGTTGTAGAAAGTGGAGCAACCGGAGGCCAGCATCTCATCCACCCAAGGCGCTGGCGGAAAACCTGCCTGGCGCATGGCTTCGGCGGTTTCGGCTACGCCCAGCATATCCCAGGTCTCGAATGGCCCTGCCTCGCGGCCGAAGCCCCAGCGCATGGCGTCATCAATCGGTTTGGGCGTGTCGGCCACTTCAGGGATGCGCTCAGAGGCGTAGGCCAGGCTTTGGTAAGTGATGGCGCGCACCAATTGTCCGGCGCGGTCATCGGCAGCCAGCAAGACCTTCAGCCTGTCGCCGAGTTTTTCTATATCTTTCACTTTGCCGATCGAGTCAAAGCGCACTTTCTTAGGCGGTTCATATTCCAGCGTATCCATATTGAGCGCCCAGAACTCTTTACCCCCGTCCGCGGCGCGTACTTCTTTGTAAAACCCTTCTTTGGTCTTATTGCCCAGGGATCCGCGTCCCACCAGGCTGGAGATCAATCGGTTGACGCGCTCCGACCCCAAGTATTTCAAGGCATGAGTGTCGTGTGGGATAGCTGGAGCCAGGTTTTTACCTACATGATCCCATACGTCAATGCCTACCAGGTCAATCAGGCGGAAGGTGGCGGTCTTCGGGTTGCCGATAGCTGGTCCGGTGATGGCATCCGCTTCTTCCACGGTGTAACCGTTTTCCAGAATATAATCCAGGGCGAAGGCAGCGCTGCCAAAAGCCAAGCGGTTGGCGATGAAGTTAGGCGTGTCTTTGCAGGGTACAATGCCTTTGCCAAGTCGGAATTCGCCGAAACGACTCACCGCATCCACTACCTCCGGCAGCGTCTCGGTGGTGGGAATAATCTCCAACAGTTTGAGATAGCGCGGCGGATTGAAAAAGTGCGTTCCCAAGAAATGCTGACGGAAAGACTCTGAGCGCCCCTCGGCGATGGATGCCACCGGAATGCCAGAAGTGTTGGTGCTGACAATGGCGCTTGGTTTACGCACTGCGTCTATGCGCTCCATCAATTGGCGCTTGATGGGCAGACTTTCGACGATTACCTCGATGATCCAATCCGCCTGAGCGACCACCTCAAAGTCGTCTTCCAGATTGCCGATTTTCACCAGGGCGGCGTGGTCGGGGGTGAGGAAGCTGGCTGGGCGCGATTTAACCGCCCGTTCCAAACCTTCCCGCACGATGCGGTTGCGCACCTGCGGGTCTGCCAGAGTCAGACCTTGTTTCTCTTCCTCCGGCGTCAATTTGTTGGGAACGATGTCCAGCAGGGTGGTCGGCACGCCGGCGTTAGCCAGCAGCGCGGCGATTCCTCCGCCCATCGTTCCGGCGCCGATGACGACAGCTTGAAAAAAGTTGTATCTCATGGGACCTCCTTTGCGGTTGATACATGCCAAACGAACACCGGAGCGCCTTGCTCCGGTGTGGGAGGGTGCTTCGCTTACGATTTGTTCAGGATCAGGCGAATGGCTTGCGTCAGGTTATATGAGCGCAACGACGCCTAACATCTCGAACAACCGTCCAGGTTCAATTGCCACGCGCTGCGGAATAGAGGTTGGCGACCTGGCGCAAGGGTTGGATTTATGGGAGTTGGGTAACTGCAGGCGGCGGCTGGTTGCTGATGGTATAGACGAAGAAATCGTCGAACACCACTTGCACGCCGCTCGTCTTTCGTGCTCCCACTGCCAGCCCCACCAATCCGTTGTTGAAGCTCAGATCGCGCACTTTGGCTATTTGTACGTCATTTGACCACAACACCAGGTTGCCATTATAACACTCGCCGCGGATGGTGTTGGGGCCTGGGCCGGTACGCACCGCGCCGCTGATGTCTTGTCCCTCGATAAGCACGTTGATCTGCGAGGACATCTTCTTTAAGATGCCATACCAACCATCAGCGCCCACCGCCAGAAGATAGTAGTTGCCGCCGTTCAGGAAATTGCAGATCACACCATAGTAGGAGTCGAAAGGTCCATCCTGCCAGGCGGCGACGACTTCGAGGCGTACGTTGGAAAATTTCTCGGTTCGCACGCTGAAGATGATGTCGTTGACCACGTTGTTGGTGATCATATAGCCTCCCGCAGAGTATGAGAGGCGGAAGTTTTCACCGCGATCGGTGTTCCAGAATCTGGCGGTGGTGAAATCGTCGTTCCATGCCAGTTGCCAGTTGGGTTCGGGTGGCGAAGTGGGCGTGTAAGATTCCAGTGGGATGGGCGTGTCAGTGGGGGGTGGAGGACCGGTGGGGGTAGGCGTGTCGCTTGGCAGCGGCGTATCGGTCGGCAGCGGCGTGCTGGTGGGCGGTAACGGCTCTTCG
>DYGV01000139.1 GCA_020724505.1 Anaerolinea thermophila | reverse complement strand
CCTCAGGAGAGAGGTCCTCGTGCGGATTAACAAATCCTTGTGGCTGATTTTCTATGTAGTAAATCGGGTTCACGGTCTTGCCAATATCATGATACAGCGCGCCGACGCGTGTGAGCAGCGCGTCCGCCCCAATGCGCTCAGCGGCTTGCTCGGCCAGGTTCGCCACCTGCAAACTGTGCTGGTAGGTGCCGGGCGCTTCGCGCAACAACAGGCGCAAAAGCGGGTGTTCAGGACGGGTTAGGTCCATCAACTGCAAGGGGCTGATCATGCCCAAGAAATTCGCAAGCAATGAATGCAGCAAGATGGTGATGCTGGCGGAAGCCAGGCTGCTGAAGAGGGCTGCCGCAGTCAGCGTGGCCAGGCCGATGGTGTCCGTAGCAGGCAAGGGTAAGTGATAAACCAACACGACCAATGAGCCGGATGCACCTGCTGCCAGCCCGGCCCATAAGAAACTCAGCAAGCGGCGTGCCCGTCCTAACGCTAACACGCCAAATACGCTGCTGATGGCATAATACAGCGTCAGTTCGATTGAATCGGGCAATCCATAAGCCGCCAAGATAGAGAGCGGCAAAGATAAGATCACCGCTGGTTCGACGCCAAAAAGCGCCGCGATGGTTAAACCAAACGCGGTCAGTGGAAAGGCGTAAGGGATCACCGTATGCGCCGGAATAACCAGGCGCGCCGCCAGCAGGAAGAACAGCATCATTAAGGTGATCACCATGATGCGCCGCACCTCGTTCGCGTGTAGAGAGTGTTTGCGGCGCAGATAGAAAACGGTATACCCCACCATCAGCAGGGTTAAAATCACTGGGCTGAGCAGTTCCTGCCAGCTCTTTTGCGGCGCAATTAAGCCTAATTTCTCCAAAGCTTCGATATCCTCGGCGTCCAATACTTCCCCTTGAAGAATAATCGTTTGCCCGGAGATAAATGTGCGTGTGACCGGCTCCACCGCCTCTCGCGCTTGCTGTCGCGCTGCCTGGGTTAGCTCTTCGCTATATTGACTGTTGGGAGCTACAAATGCTGCTGCCAGCTCGGCCACCACCACAGCCTGATCCTCTGGCAACGACAGGCTGACCAGCGCCGGGACGCGGCTTTGCGCCTCTGGCACCGTTTCCGGGCGAATGACCGTGCTCATGATGCGTTCCAGCACCGCCAACGCTTCCTGCTGAACTGCCTGCCAGCGGGCGTCGCTCATTGCCAGGATGGTGCGGATCGTCTCCGGGCGCAGCGTCACTTCTTCCAGGTTGGCCAGGTCGCGTTGCTTTTGTTCAGGAGTGGCGTAAGCATCGGCGCGCACGCTCTGAATGAAAGCCAACGCGGCGCGTAATTGCTCAATTTGACGGCGTGCCACACGCGTATCGGGGGAAGTATAAATGGGCGCGACGGCTTGTTCAGCCGCTTTGCGCCGCGCCTCGGTGCGAATCTCGCTGATGTAGGTGACTGCATTGGGGGCGCGGTAATCGCGCGCGGCGACTTGCCCCTCAGCCAGAGGCGGGACAAAAGAATTCGCCAGCAATGGCGTCAGAACCGCTGTCAGCGCGAGCAGGCTGCTGACAACGAGCAAAAGCAGAAGGAAGACCCTGCGCCTCTTGGGCGCGCCGGCGGAGATCATTGAAGCAGCTTGCGCACCGTCTGGCTGGCCTGATCGCCAGTGGCTCTCCCCTGCAAGCGCGGCATGAGCACCTTCATCACCTGCCCCATCTCTCGAATGCTGGTCGCTCCGACTTCGGCGATGACTTGACGCACCAGAGCCTCCAACTCAGCTTGCGAAAAAGGCTGAGGCAGATACCCCGATAGGAATTCGATCTCTGCGCGCGCAGATCCTTCCAGATCTGCACGCCCGGCGCGTTGGGCATCCTCGATAGTCTCCTGGCGTGATTTGATCTCTTTTTGCAAGATACCCATCACCGCGGCGTCATCCAGCGGGGCGCCTTTTTCCACTTCAGCCAGGCGAATGGCAGATAAGACCATACGCAGCGTGCGTTTGGGTACTTCATCTCCTGCGCGAATGGCGTCTTTCAACGCAGTCTCGAGCTGATTTTTCATGCTCATAATACCCATTATACCCAATGTCTGTTCAACTGAGCGCATCTCGTCCAGACGAATGATGATGCGCCATCGTTGGGGCAGATAACGTTTTGCCATGGCGGGGGCGAATTATTATTCGCTCCTACATCATGCCGCTGTCGGCTTCCTCGATCACTTGCCTGGCAAGTTCTTGCAAGATTTGGCTTTCAGATTGATCCAGATGGTTGGTGCGCCAGTATTGTTCTAACAGTTCCAGCGATGTCAGGCTGCCAATGGTTTGATCTCCTGGTAAACGGATGCGCGCCTGCGCTTGCGGGCGGCGGATGAGCTGAAATTCGAAACAATCCGCTGTGTACTCGCGCAGCGCGGCTTCATCTATCAACGGCTCCCAATCGCGTGGGTATTCGACCACCAGACGAGCGATCGCTCCGCGCAGCGCCGCCGGGGCAGGCAGCGCGTTACGTAAACGGTCGGTGACACCTTCCTGGCTTTCCAGCCGCACGTAACAGTCAATAAAAGGTCGAATGCTCTCCAACTTGCGCCAATCCACGCGCGTCTCGCCGCGATGTACCTCAGCGATGACAAAATATTTCTCGTCCTGCGCCTCGCCAAAATCCACCCGCTCAATAGAGCCTGGATAAATCACTGGCGGGTGGTTTCCATCGTTCAAATTCTGCGGCTTGTGAATATGTCCCAATGCTACGTAATCCAAACGTGGGTCTTTGACCATGGAACCGGGCAGCACCAGATCGCCGCCCAACATCACCGTCCGTTCGCCGCCGTATAATGCCCCTTGCACCGAGCAATGCGCGGTCAGAATAACCGGCAATGTTGGGTCAACCCGTTCCTCCAGCCAGCCATTTACCAATTCAATCAAGCGCTCGCCAAGTTGCTCGTAAACGGTCGCAGGGTCGTTGGCGTTAAGCCCCAATTGGGCGATCAAACCGGAACGCGAAACCCACGGCAAAGCCATCACCTGAAGCGGCAGACCGCCCAAATCTTGAGGGGAGAGGAACTGCGGTTTATCGAGGACGTGCACATGAGGCACTTCCAGGGTGTCGAAACTCTCCAATGCATGAGCGCGGCCTAAAGCCGGCGCAAGATCATGGTTGCCCACCAGCAATAAAGTGGGAACGCCTGCGCGGGATAGCCGCATGATCCGTCTCCCCCATTCGCGTTGAAAGGTGGGCGCCGGGGAGCGATCTTTATAGGCGTCGCCGGCAAACAACACCAGGTCAACCCTTTCCGCGATGGCAGTATCTATGATTGTATCCAGCGATTTCAGAAAATCCATCACCCGCACCGGCAGCCCGGTGTGGGGATCGTGGCGGCCGTAGTTGGCCATATCTATATGCGCATCAGCGAAATGAAGTATCTTGGGCATAGCGCCTATTATACCCCCCGAAGGATTATTGAATTTGCTCGGTCACCCGTTCTGCGATCAACCTCTCCACGCGCAACTCCAACTGGCACACTTTGGGTCCAGGCTGGCGATCGCCCAGCAGCACGCGCTGATTAGGTTTCAGCTCGACTAAACCGCTGATTGGTTGCGGGTTGCCTGGAAAATAAGAACCGTTGGTGCTGTCCAGGTCTTCAAAGTAAAAGCGGCGATGGGCGTAGATCAAGCGCGCATGGCGGTTGCTGACCAGGCTATAAGTCTGCGGGATGACAACGTGGCATACGCTGGCGTTTCGCCCCACCCACACTTCTTCCCGATCAATTCGGAAAGGCGGCAACGTCAGCGAGCGCGCTTCGTCTATCAACACCAGATAACCGTATGGTTCACGCGCCTGGCGCACATATTGGGACATTTCATCCCATTCCGCAGCATGAAAAAAGGCGGCGCAAAGACGTTCAATTTCTTGCGGCAGCAACTGATAACTGCGAAACCAATCCGCCTCGCTCAGTACTTCAAAACGCATGTCCATCGCCCAATCCGGTATCTCTGCAGCCGTTGTTACCGTGAATTTCTCCCAGAAGCGCGTCGCCTTTCCCGGCTGATAGCGGTATTGGATCGCCTCGCGGCATTTCTCCAGGCGGGCGAAGGGGTTGGTGAAACAAACCGTTGTATGCAATTTTATGGCTGAAACTTGAGCGGGGTCGCCGGGCAACCAGCGCGAAGGAGTAGCTGCCAACTCCTTACGGATTGCCTCGGCGTAATTTTGCACCTGCTGATGCGGGTTGAGAAAGCCGCGCCCAGCTTCAATGGGGGCACCGCCGGCTCGCCAGTGGCCGAATGGGTCGCCGCAATCAATCTCCCCAAAATGGTGTTTGAGCTCGACGACGCCAATCCCTTTCTCCGAGATGATAACCAGATCTGGGTTAAGTTCCAAGTAACTGCCTGTATAGCAAGGGTTGGCGACGACGGCGTAAAATTCCCTTTGTCCCTCCAATCGGTCGTGCATGTATTGACAGATGCGCCTTGCGCCGTTTTCCTCATGGGTGAAGGTGAAAGGGTGTGGTTGTCCTTGCAAATCGCATCCGAGATAGTACTTCACTGTCATGGCGCGATCGTCTCCCTGTTTGAAATTATGGACGAAAGGCCATGTTTTGTCAAACAGATTTACGGAAAAATGCCCAGTTTTGCCAGCTCATCCAAACAGGGAGTGAAACCTTCATGCACCTCCAGGCATTGGTTTAGATCTTTGATGGCTGCTTCGTTATCTCCCAAAGCCAACAGGGCGCGCGCTCTCCAATAATAACTTTCTTCGAGGATCGGCTCGCTCATCGCGTCCAGGGTTTGCGTCGCCAGGTTGATGACATCCGCATACCGACCGGTGAAGTAATAGGCAAAATAGGGGCCGGTTTGATACCACATCATGCGCCAGGGGCGCTGCTCGGCTGGGATGCGCTCGTAGTTCGCAAACGCTGCGTCGAACGCTGCCGCCGCGCCCGCATAATCCTGGAGCGCCACGCGGCTGGCGCCTTGATTAAAGAGGGCAAAATACAAGTCGCGTCCGCTCAATCGGCTCACATCTTGCGTAGCGATCTGTTCGGCGGTGCGATAATTGAAATTGTCGTAGGCGTTCAAGCCCAGAATATCAAGCACTTGTTGTCGCCGTTCGTCCGGATAGATCACGATGTAGGTGAAGTTGAACGCCCGCCAGTTGCTGATCATGTCCTCGTAAGAGATGGGCAAGTCAGGCCCCTTATACGAGTCCTGCACATAAAAAACGCCTTTGGCGTCATCGTAGCCGTTCACGACCTGATAATGCCCCATCCAGCCGTCGAAGCCAATTCCCTCAAAGCCTTTTTCCACGATCACCGGCAGGCCAGCCGAAATGAACGCTTTCAACGTCTGCGGGTTGCCGCCCACGCGGACGACGGCATCCAGGCCAGTCTGTTCTTCGACGAAAACTTCCATTTCGTAGGGCATAACGTTTTTGTCGCGCGCGTTGGGTTTGAGGAACGCGGCGGCGTCGCGCTGATCACCTTTCCAGCCCCAGTAGGATAACGCCATCGCCAGATTAGCCGGCCCGCAGTTGTTCCACATCTGGTATTGATGCAGAATACCGGTGAGCATTGCCTGCGGCGGCAGCGGGGTCGGCGACTGGGTCGCCGTGGGAATGGGCGTGGGTGTATGGGTGGGGATGACCGTGATCAATGCGATAGTCGGAGTAGGGGTACGGCTGGGCCGCGGCGTTGGAGAGGGCAGCTCCGTTTGTTGACCCGACGGGACAAAAATCACCTGCTCCGGCGGGTTCAATGCATATTTGAGCTGGGCGCGCAGCGCGTCAAAACGCCAGCCAAACCCATCGGATGAGACGATCCATAACACCCCGGCTAAAAGAAGCAGGATCACCAAAGCAATCATCGAAAACTGCAACGATCTTGACATACATCCATTTTCCTTGTTCTAGGGAGCGGAGACGCCTAGCGCCTGAAGCTGATAGAGCGCCGGCGGAAACCCTGGGTGATATTGTAGACTCAGGCGAAAATCCTCAATGGCGCTGGCTGTATCTCCTAACGCGGCGCGCGCCATGCCACGCCAATAATAGCTTTCCTCCAGGTTTTTATCGCCTTGCATGGCTTCCAACGTACCGTCGGCCAGATAAAGCACATCGTAATATCTCTGAGCATAGAAATAGGCAAAATAGGGGCCGGTTTGGTACCACATCATGCGCCAGGGGCGTTCGCTCTCCGGGATGGTGGGATAGACCTTGAACGCCTCATCGTAGGCGAGAGAAGCGTTGACGTAGTCTTGCAGTTTCACCAGGCTGGAACCACGGTTAAACCAGGCGAAGTATTGATCTATGCCCGTCAACGCGAAGATTTCGTTCGAGGCTTTGAGCGCTGCCTTCTCCGCATTGGCGGTCTCATCTGCATCTGCGCCCAACAGGTCGAAAACCTGCGCCTCTTTTTCAGGTGGGTAGATGATGAGATACGTGTAGTTGAACGCCCGCCAGCCCGAAATCATATCCGCATACGATATTTCGTGATCCGGCTTGATGAACGAATCCTGCACGATGAAGTATTCGCCCGTGTCGTCATAACCGGTGACGACTTGATAATGTCCCATCCAGCTCACCACGCCGGTCAAATCGCGCAAATACGCGCCTTTCTCCACCAACACGGGGAAACCCGCAGAGATAAATCGCTTGAGCAAATCTACGTCTCCAGCCAGGCGCATGATAGCCCTGAAATCCGTGTGCTCGTTGACATAGTCCACCATTTCATAAGGCATGACGTTCTTGTCTTTCTCCAGCGGCTTGAGGATGGGACCGACCACATCGCGGTTCCCCTGCCAGCCCCAGAAGGATAGCGCCATAGCCAGGTTCGCCGGCGCGCAATAATTCCAGCGCCCATGCTGATCTTCATAGATCACCCCGCTCAACATCATTTGCGGCGGCAGCGGCGTGGGGCTTGCCTGCGGCGTTGGGTTGGACGTTGGCGTTGTCTGCAAGGCGGCAACCGTCGGCGACAGCGCGGGCGTTGGGCTGGTGGGTATCGAAGTCGCAGTCAAAACAAGCTGGGCGGTGGAGGTGGGCTGCTGTTGGGGGATGAAAACCTGTTTGGCTGGCGGGTGGAGTTGGTATTGCAGGCGCAACATTGCTTCATCCACACGCCACGCCAGCCGATCATGCACCGGCGGCAAATAATAGAAGCCCGCCGCGCAGAGGCAAATTACAGGAATCAATGCCAACACTGCCCGATAATTTTTACGCATCTCTATTCATACCCAGCCGTCATGGAAGGCTGGCCCCCAGTTTTTCTAGTTCCTGTCGCGGGGCGGCGTAATTGGGGTTGAGCGTCGCCGCCTTTTGAAAATCGGCGATCGCCTGGTTGGTCTGGCCCAACGCAGCGTACGCCATGCCGCGCCAATAATAGCTTTCTTCCAAGACCGCCTGCCCCACCCAGGTGAAGGTGGTGTTGGCGAGGTTGATGACATCCTGAAAGCGGCCGGTGTAGTAATACGCTTCATAAGGCCCCATCTGATACCACATCAAGCGGTATGGCCTTTGCTCTTCGCTCAGCACCTGATAGATCGAAAACGCCATATCGTAAGCCTGGGCTGCGGCGGAGTAATCTTTCAACCCCACCCGACTGGAGCCTAAATTGAACCAGGTAAAAAACAAATCTCGTCCCTGGCGAGCGGGGATTTCTTGCAAAGCGCGCTGGGCGGCCAGCTCATAGCTGTAGGCTTCATCGAGCCGCGCGCCCAGAATGTTGAATAACTCCGCCTCTCGTTCGGGTGGGTAGATCAGCACATAGACGTAATTGAAATCCCGCCACCATCGCGTGGCTAATTCCTCGTAGAGAAATGGCTGATCGGGATTGGTCAGCGAATCCTGAACAGTGAAGTAGCCGGTTGCATCGTCATAACCGTTGACCACCAGGTAATGGCCCATCCACCAATCGTCGGGCGGGTGATGACCCGCCTCGATCAGCACAGGGAAGCCAGCCGCAATCAGCCTCTTGAGCAAATCCAGATCGCCGCCCACGCGAGTCAATGCGCGCAAGGCAGTGAAATGCTGCACATAAGCCACCATCTCTTCAGGGGATACGTTTTTGTCGTCCACTTGCAAGTTGGGGCGCAAAAAGGCGCGCGTATCGCGCTGGTCGCCTTGCCAACCCCAAAACGAAAGCGCCATGGCAAGGTTGGCCGGACCGCAGTTATTGAATTGCTGATATTCATGCACCACGCCAGTCAACAGAACCTTTGGCGGTAGAGGCGTTGGAGAAGGCGGCGGTGTAGGCGTTATCGAAGGGGGGGCAACGATCACAGCGGCATCACCTGTGAAGGTCGCCACGGACGCGAGAGGAGTTGCGGTCGCCACCGATGTCGCTTCCTGGCTCAAGGCAGCCAAAGCCGCCGTCTGTGCTGCGCCCGGCGTGATCTGTGTTTGCGGAATGAACACCACCTCCTCCGGCGGGTTGAGGGCGCGTCTCAATTGCGCCTGCCAGCGCGCTGCCTGCCACGCCAGGCGTTCACGCGCTGGCGGCAAAAGGGCGAGCGCAAATAGAGCCAGGCAAAGCGCAGCGCCTCCCAAAAGAAACCCTAAGGCGACGAATCGGCGTTTGCGCCGGCGCGGCCGGGTCAGGCGCATTCTTTTTCGCCTTCCTGTCCATCAACTGGACGCTTCATTGTTTCAGCAGACAGTTTTTCCATTGCCGCGTAAATTTCTGCCAGGACAAAAGCGTCGCTCTCTCGATTCAGCGCTTCCTCCAATGCCGTCAGCGCTGCCTGACCGCCTACTTGCCCCAGCGCCCAGGCAGCATGGCCGCGCGCCAAAGGCTCTACCTCTAGGCGCAGCGTTTCAGCCAGGAATGAGACGACTTCAGGGTTCGAAGAGTTCCCTGAAGCGACGGCTACATTGCGCAGATAGCCGCGACGCTTGGCGCGTCGAATAGGGCTGCCTCTAAACTTGCGGGAAAATTGCTCCGGGGTCAGCAAAAGCTCGCCGGCCAGAGCCGGCTGTCTGACTTCAGCGCGCGACGTGAAAGCCGGGTCGCCCTGCGGCGCGGCAAATCGCTGATTCCACGGACAAACCTGCTGGCAAACGTCGCAACCGAAGATCCAGTCCTCCATCTGCGGACGCAGCTCACTGGGGATGGCGCCTTTCAACTCTATGGTCAGGTAAGAGATGCACCGCCGCGCATCCAGCGTGCGATCGGGCAGGATGCAGGCGGTCGGACAGGCGTCCAGGCAGCGGGTGCAGGAGCCGCAGCGGTCATCTGTGAAGGGCGCGTCCGGCGGCAGTTCAATGCCAAGCAAGACTTCGGCCAGCAAGAAATATGAACCCATACGCGGGTGGATCAGGCAGGTGTTTTTGCCAATCCAGCCCAGGC
The DNA here is from genome assembly GCA_020724505.1 of Anaerolinea thermophila. Taxonomy (GTDB): domain Bacteria; phylum Chloroflexota; class Anaerolineae; order Anaerolineales; family UBA4823; genus RBG-16-57-11. The sequence continues at coordinate 1,665 of DYGV01000139.1, read as the reverse complement.
CGGCGCGTTGCGCCAGCTCGCGCTCCAAAATGGGCCCGGTGTCGGTGTAATAACGGTTCTTCACTGGCGCGCCGAGCTGCGTTTCGATAAATCCCACCAGCCGCTTCAGCCGCTCCAGCAGCACATCGTGATAGTCATCGCCCCAGGCATATGAAGCTACACGGCCATAGCCGGGCCTACGCCGGCTGTCGGAGGCGGAATAACGGATGCCTAACACCAGGATTGACTTGCATTCAGGAAGGATTTGCAGCGGGTCGGCGCGGCGCTGGCGGGCGCGCTCCTCCGCCAGATAACCCATTTCCCCATGCCTACCCGCCGCCAGCCAGGCCTCATAGACCGATACATGCGGCGGTGGATCGGGCGTAGTCACCCCAAAAAGCTCAAATCCCAGGCGGCGGGCTTCTGCCTCAATGGCGTCCCGCAAGGTTTTGCTTTCTCTTCGCTCAGCCACAAGTCAGGGAAAAGTCAACCTGATTGGACAACAACTCCACCGGTTTGGTAAATCGTAAGCGTACCCAACCAGAAACATTGCCGGGAAAAGTTAGCTCATAGACAATCGGATGCACACCCGGCAATAAATTGCGCGTGATCGGCGAAGGGAGTATGACCTCGCCGCCGGTAAGATCGCCAGCTTCCAATAAATAGGTTACCGAGGCAGCCTTATTCAAGGTAAGCTGGGCGGTGAAGATAAAAGTATGCGGGCAGTCACCGGTGAACGATGGCTGATCCACGCTGAGCGTAACCGAAGTGATGGCGCTCGACGGCGTCGCTGTGGCCGTCGCCGCAGTTGCCTGAGCGCTCGATCCTTGTACCGTGATCTTCACCCAGATCGCCTCGTTGCCAGAAGCGCCGAACCCAAAAATCTTGCCTTCGGCGTTGGTCATTTTCCAGTAACTGATATAGTTGCCCGGTGTCTGCGGGGCAATCATCGCCACGGCGACATCCACCTGTTCGCCCGGCTTGACTTCCTTGGGAATGGGAACCGTGGTTGGCGCGCCCATCATCTCGCCGTCAATGTAAATGAGGGCGTAATTGGTCGTCCAGGTGGATTGACCGGTGTTGGAGATGCGCCAAACTTTCTCGAAGGTCTCGCCAGGCGCAAAGACAGTTCCATCGGGGACGGTGATGTCCTCGACAAAAGCAGCCGCGTCCGCGCCGCTGCTGGCGACCGGCGAAGCCGCGGCGGTGGCTGTCGGCGCAGGCGTAATGGTAGGTGGTTCCTCCATCGTCGGCGAAGGGGCAGCAATGCTTGCCACCAAAAGTGCCGGCGCCGGAGTGGGGGTCTGTCCAAAGCGCTCCAGGCGCAACGCCTCGGCAGTTTGCGCCGCCGCCGTGAAGAGCGCCTGAGGCGCGGGCGTGGTGGGGCGCGTTCCTGCCGACGCGGGAAACTGGCAGGCGGGGAGCAGCCCTATCAGGACTACCCAACTCATCAGCCAACCCAACCGCCTGGTAAGCCGAATGATCCGCCGAATCATACGCTATCTCAATATCTCCTCGCCGAGCGCAACTGTTTCCGTTTCGCCGTAAAGCTTGCGATGCACCACGCTCAACGCCCGCACCTGCTCCGCGGCGTGATATGACGAACGCACCAACGGTCCGCTTTCCACCCATTTAAAACCGATGGAGAGACCATAATCTTTGATCTCGGCGAACTCTTCCAACGTA
>DYGV01000138.1 GCA_020724505.1 Anaerolinea thermophila | reverse complement strand
ACCTGTGACAAAGAGCAAGATTACAATAAGAACGGCGGTTGCCCGGTATGCCATGTGTTTGGTATACCGGCTGAGTTAGACTACGCCAATCCAACCCGTCTGACAGTGCGCGATGCGGAATTGACCGATGCCAGCGCCACGGCGCTGATAGATGCCCGCACCGACCTACTATACGCAGAATTAAAGACCGAAGTAGCAATAGATCGCGTCACCAGTGCGGCCACTCCTCGCACCATTGAGCGCGTTCCAGCAGGAGCGGTCTTCGGTCCGGTTGAATTGGTCTTCGGCGTCTACGATAGCGCAGACTACGGGCGACTCAAATGGGTTGTAGACGCCATGCAACTGGTGGAGGATGATTATTTGGGCGGCTCTGGCTCGCGCGGCAGCGGTAAAGTGAAATTTGAAAATATTCGAGTCTATGCCCGCAGCAGAAAGGACTATGGCCAGGTTCAAGAATACAAGAAGTATGAGAGCGTTCAGGAGCTACTCAAGGATTTTGATGCGTTAAGCAAATGGTTGAAAATCGCCATACCTACGGGGTGACATTATGCAACTACAAATCTGGCGTCTGAAGGGCCGATATTTTCATTTTGGCGAGCGCGGCCTTGGGCAGGAAGAGACGCGTGTTGTATGGCCCTCTGATAGCCTCTTTTCAGCGCTGATCGCTCGCCTGGCTTTGTTGCGCGGCGCTGCGGCGGTTGAGCAATGGATGAAACCATTTTTGAATGGCGCGCCCCCGTTTTTGCTTTCTTCGCTCTTTCCCTATGCTGGCAAGGTGCTTTTTTTCCCTACCCCGATGGGCGCGTTGCGCCCGGATGGACAACCCTTACCCGATTCGCTGCGTCCTAAGAGTTTGAAGAAAGTTCAGTTTGTGTCTTTAGGGTTGTATTTGCGGCTGACGCAAGGAGCTTCAATGGCAAGCCAATTCGCCGATGTCATGGAGTTGCATCGCGGGAGCATTTGGCTACTAAAAGACGAGGCGAAAGATTTACCTAATGGATTGCGGAGCAACAAGCAGGCTTCGATCTGGGAAATAGAGAAACGCCCTAGAGTTTCGGTTGGCCGTTACCGATCCTCAAGCCAGTTATTTCATGTGGGCGCAACCCAATTCGCGCCTGGCTGTGGTCTGTGGTTCGGCGTACAGTGGTTGATGGCAGATTCCGCCACACAAAATCTATTCGACTTGCTTCTAGAGGATCTGGGAGAGGCCGGCCTGGGTGCTGAAAGAAGCACTGGCTATGGCAGGGCAATTTTCGAGAAAGGCGTTACAATGGAATTGCCTGACCCGCGCCCGGATGGTATGTGGACAACCTTGAGCCGCTATTTACCGCGCCCGGAAGAAATCACCGCGCTGCAAAATGAAAAATCCGCTTACCGCATAGAAACATTGGGCGGCTGGCTGGATTCTCCGCAGATACGTGGCCAACGTCGTCGAAGCTTAAATTTATTGTCTGAAGGAGCAACGCTGGGGCCAGTCCCCGACGCATCAGTACCGCATGGATTGATCGAAAAAGTGCACCCAATCTATCAGATTAATGGGGAAAAACAGAATCCGGTAGGTCACGTGGTGTATCGCTGCGGTTTAGCGTTGGCGGTAGGTTATGGAGGTAAGGCATGACGACAGTCAATGTATCTGTAAAAATTCTTTCACCTGTGCATATTGGGGCAGGGCGTGAGCTGCGTTTAGGGTTTGATTTTGTCCTCTACAACGGACAAACCTGGATATTTAATGAGGATGCAATCCTCGAAGCAAAGGCGGAGCGGCTGATCCCAGATAAACAAGGTCACTATCCGTTACCAGGCGCATTGCTTCAGGAAGCGGATTTCAAAAATTTGGCTCTATTTCGTTATATATTGCGTGGACAACCGCGTTCCGTGAAAGCTGATGCTCGAATGCAGGCGTTCATTAAGGATCCCTTCGATCGTCCATATATTCCAGGTTCATCGCTAAAAGGCGCGCTGCGTACTGCTTTAGCCTGGACGGGATGGAAAGAAATAAATATGCCCAGGCTCACTCGCAGAGATATAGGCAACAGTCGAAGCTGGGCAGCCAAGCCATTAGAAGGGAAAATTTTTGGCAAAGATCCCAATCACGATTTGCTGCGGGCTTTGCAAGTCTCCGATTTACGAGGACCACAAAACCCCGGCGAGGGATTGGCAGTGATCAATGCCCAGGTGTTGAGTCGAAAAGCGTTGCAATCGCCAATCGAGCTGGAAGCTCTGATTGGTCAGGTAGAGTTCCATGGCTCGATCACAATTGATGATACGCTATTCGCCCCCTGGGCTGCAAAATTGGGCTTTAGCGATCGCCAACATTGGCTTAAAGAGCTCTTTCCACGCGCCAATGAACATAGCCGCGCCCGAATTCAACAACTCTTGAAGTGGTTCGAGACTTTACCGCCAGATGTCCCGAACGCAAAAAGCATAGCTGATTTTTACTATCAATTATTGAATGTTCAATTAAGCCCACATCAGGCAATTGTACAAATTGGTTGGGGCGCCGGCTGGGATGGGAAAACATATTGGACGCATTTGAAACAAGACGCCCAGCTTTTTGAGCAATTAGTGCGAGACTTCCACCTGGACAAGGCAGGCAAATTTTCGCGCCGCAAAGCTGGCGACCCCTTCCCCACTTCTCGACGCGTGGCAGTGCGAGGAAAAGGTAACGACGCCAGGCCAATTGCGCCGTTCGGTTGGGTGCTTATCACCGTTGAACCCACCGACGGCAAAGAATTATTCACCCAGCCGCGCTCGCAAAGCCAACAACAACCCTCCTCTCAGCAAAACAAACCCCAAGCTGCCGCCCCTGCGCCGCGACCCGTCGAACCCGCCGCGCCCAAGCCAAAGCCCGCCGAAAAACCGCTCATCGCCTCCTTCAAGGACATCCCCAAACCGGGTGACCGTTTCAGAGGCAAAGTATTCAGCAAGGACAAAGGCGAGGTCTTGTTGGAAATCCCCGGCTTGAACCCCGACGAGCAGGCGTATGCCGTGTCGTTGCGCAGTGAAAACCCCTTGCTGGGCAAGGTGAAAGAAGGACAAAGCCTGGAATGCGAGGCAATCGCAGCGGAAGAAGAATCGTCAGGATATTGGCGCGTGAAGTGCCGCTTGGGTTGAGCAAGGAGGCTGCAAATGCGAAAAATCATCACCTTCTTGGGCATCCGGCCGCAAGAAACCACTTACCTTTACAATGGAAACCTTTACAAAGGACGGGTATTTGCTGAAGCATTGCGCCAATTCGAAACCTATGACCAAATGTTGGTCTGCGCTACAGAAAAAGCTCATCAAGAAGTTTGGCCTATCTTAGAGTCCCTGAATGATGAGCGCATTATTGAAGTGAAAATTGAGGACGGCAAGTCAGCGGAAGAGGATTGGGAAATTTTCGATCAGATCATTGGCCATGTGCAGAACCGGGATACAGTGATCTTTGACATCACCCACGGCTTACGTTCGTTGCCGTTTTTGATCTTTTTATTCGCTGCTTATCTAAAAACTGCCCGCAATGTTGATATTGCGGCAATTTATTATGGAGCGCTGGAATTGGGCAACCCAAAGGATAATAAGCCAGCGCCTGTGCTGAATTTGACAGAATTTGTCGCCATGCTCGATTGGCTAACCGCCACCGAACGTTTCAATCGCACCGGCGATGCCCGCGATCTGGCTAAATTACTGAAGAAGCTACGGGCGCAACTGGGAAAACAATATCAAAGCGACCCGCAGCGATCAGAAGACGTAGGCCGCCTGGGCAACCTGGCTGGCGCGCTCACCGATATCTCTCATGCCCTGCGCCTGATCCGCCCCACCCATGCGATGCTCAAGATCGCCGGCTTAGAGGAACGCATCCAGAAAGCAAAGCCCATGCTGGATCAAACGCCTTCTGCGCGCCCTTTTGCATTGTTGTTGGATAGCGTAGCGCAGACCTATCGCCCATTGGCACATGAAGCTCCCGACCATCCTGATCAGGCGCGCCAGGTTTTGACAATCGAACGCACGATGATCCACTGGTACGCAGAGCGTGAACAATGGGTGCAAGCTGTCTCATTAGCGCGAGAATGGCTGCTCAGTTGGATCATGGTACATCTCGACCTGAATCAGCTCAACAACCTGGATCTGCGCGAAAAAATTGAACGGGTAGTAGGCGCTGAGGCCAATGAATATCGAAATGCAGATGAAAACAACCGAACATTTGCTTCAGTGTTCCTGAAAGCTGTTCCACAAATTGACAAAGTTTTATCGCTGTGGCTCTCGCTGACGAAGGTGCGAAATGATATTGACCACGCCGGCATGCGTGAAAACCCGGAAGAACCGAAAAGCCTAATTGCGAATATTCAAAAACTGATCCAGAGATTGGACGATTTGGAGATTTAACATCCATGCGACTCGTCTCTCTAATTGGCGAACAGCCCATCCCTAACCTGCTGCCTGTGCGATCTCTTAAGCCCAATGAGACCTTGCTAGTTTATACCCAACGCACAGAGGCGGTTGCCCGTCGGTTGAGAAAATTGATCTCAAATATTGATGATCTATCGGGCGACCTGCGAGTTGAACCTTATGATATGGCAAAAACCGTTCAAAATTTGCAGAAACGTCTGCATAGCTTTGATGACGTAGTGTTCAACCTAACCGGCGGCACTAAGATCATGTCGCTTGCCGCTTTTACATTAGCTCTACAATACCGCCGCCCATTCATTTACTTAGAAAGCGAGCGTAAACGCAGCTCATTAAGGCAATATGAATTTGAAAATGGCGCAATCGTAAGCAAACCGCCCGAAGAAATCAAAACAGTAATCAACATTGATGACTATCTGCGTGCTCACCTGCCAGGTTATCGCTTGGAAGGTTATCACAGCGATAAAAACGGACAACTTGATGCCGGCGGTTATTTTGAAAAGGCCGTGCATCATGCACTTCAATCTCGGTTAGATGAAGTGGTAGCTGGAATACGCCCTGAAGGTGTGGAAGAGCAAATTGAGATAGACCTTGCCGTGCGCATTGGCAACCAGGTGGGAATCATCGAATTGAAAACCGGCGGTGAAGACGCCGGGAAGCGCGCCCTGGATCAACTCAAGATGGCAGCAGAGCCTACATATTTAGGCACTTATACCAAACAATTCTTGATCACTGCGTCAACCAAATTGAAAGGAAGAAATGATCTGTTAGCGCAAAAACGAAATATCACTGTGATCCATCTACCCAATTATCAACATGGTCGATCTCTTAGCAAAGACGACGCCGAGCGGCTAGCAAAGGAAATCCGCCTAGCGCTGAGCGGTTAACACTTTATCACCTTTACAAATATTTGTAGAGCTAATTTTTATCCGATGATCCTACTCAACTTCACCCATCCCCTCACCGCGGAGCAAATCGCCCAGGCGCAAGCGCTCGCCGGGCATCCCATCGAAGAAGTGATCGAACTGCGCGTCCAATTCGATCATCAACAGCCCTTCCTACCTCAGCTCGCCGAGCTGCTGGCCGACCCGCGCCTGGCGAAGTTGGACTGGCAACACGCCTCGCTGCTGATCAACCCGCCGTCGTTGAACTTCATCACGGCCCTGCTGATCGCCGAGCTGCACGGCAGAATGGGCTATTTTCCGCCCATCCTGCGCCTGCGACCTGTCGCCAACAGCCTGCCGCCGCGCTTCGAGGTCGCCGAAGTGCTCAACCTGCAATCCGTGCGCGACGAAGCGCGCAAGACGCGCTAAGGAGTGCGCTCCATGGCCGACCTGCTCTCCCTCTGCCTCACCTTGCAGCCGCTGGAAGCGCCCGACCCCACCGCCCTCTTGCCACAATGGTGGGGGCGCGCAGCCCACGCCTTGCTGCTCAACGTCGTCCGCCAGTACGACCCGGCGCTGGCACAAGAGCTACACGAAGCGCCAGATGAAAGCGGGCAAGCCATACGCCCCTTCACCGTCTCTAACCTGGTGGGCAACTTCAGCCATGGCGCGCTCGATCCGCAGGGACGCTACGCCCTGCGCCTCACCGCCTTCCACCGCCCGCTTACTCATATCATACTGGAAGCTGCCCAGGAAGGCCCCTTGGCGGTAGGAGCGCAGGTGGAACTCGATCACCGCCCGTTTCAGATCCTGGCCGCGCGCTATCATCCGCCGAGCGCCCCCCAGATCCAGTCGAAGAGTGACAGTGAACACCCGGCGGGCAAGCTGGACGATTGGGCGGATGTGCAGGAATATCCGCAGCTCTCTGCCAGCCTGCTGCTGGCTAAAGAACCGCCGCCGCGCCGCCTGCGCCTGCGCTTCGCCAGCCCCACCTCCTTCAAGAGCGGCGGCAAACACATCCCCCTGCCCCTGCCAGAGCTGGTCTTCGGCAGCCTGCTGGAGAAATGGAATGCCTTTGCCCCGTTGGCATTCCCCGCCGAGGCGCGCCGCTACGCCGCCGAATGTCTCGCCATTGGCCGCTACGAACTATCCAGCCGCGCCGTGGGTGGCAAGAACGGCGGATTGCGGGTGGGCGGCGTCGGCTGGGCGACCTACGTCAGCTTGAATTACGACCGCTACTGGATGAGCGTGATGGGCGTGCTGGCACGCTTTGCCGCCTTTGCCGGCGTTGGCGCCGGCGTCGCCCAGGGGATGGGACAATGCCGCCTGGAGCCCGAACCCGCATAGGTCAACTGTAGAGCAGAGGATAGCTTGCGGGTAGTGGAATGGAGCGGCAATGACCTTATTCAATCAATGCCTATTCCATTCTGGGTAACTGGGGTATAAGATTAAGACATGAACCTTGAACCTGGTAGTATCATTTCTGGCCCATGCTGGCCCGAACCTGTTGAAATCAAATTGGCGGAAGACCTCGGTCCTTATATCCGCATCGTGGGCGCGACCCTGCATACTCGAAGCCACATAGATCAATTACTGTCCAAAGAAGAACTTGACACACTTCAGCTTAGACAGGTTGGTGAACCGTTTAACGCCAACCCACGCCATGTATTTTTGGCTCTGGAGACCCACCGCTATCGCTTTGCGTCTCTCTATGATCCTCTGCTGGCGATGAATACCTGCAAGGTTGATCCGTTACCGCACCAAATCGAGGCCGTTTATGGATACGTACTTAAACTCCCTCGCATTCGGTTCTTGATAGCTGATGACCCTGGAGCGGGTAAAACCATCATGGCCGGGTTGATCATCAAGGAGTTGAAACTACGTCATCAGGTGCGGCGCATACTGGTCGTTGTGCCAGGCCATTTGAAAGATCAATGGCGGCGTGAGCTGAAAGAGCGCTTTGAGGAATCTTTCACCCTGATGGATCGTGGTTTGATGGACGCTCTATATGGGGAGAATATCTGGGGACGCGAGCTGCAAATCATCACCTCGCTGGATTTCGCCAAGCAAGAAGACATCTTGCCGGCACTGACTTCGGTGCACTACGACCTGGTGATCGTTGATGAAGCCCACAAGATGAGCGCCTATCGTTATGGCGAGAAGTTGGATAAGACCAGCCGTTACCGATTGGGCGAGGCGCTCTCCGAGTGCAGTAACCATCTGCTGTTTCTAACCGCAACACCCCATCGCGGCGACCCAGAAAACTTCCGCTTGTTCCTCGACCTGCTGGAGCCAGGCTTTTTCGCCAATGCAGAGATGGTCGCCGAGTCGATCCAAAACCAGGAAAATCCCCTCTTCATCCGGCGTGTGAAGGAAGATCTGAAAGACTTTGAAGGCCGGCCGCTGTTCTTGAAGCGTTATGTGGAAACCAAATCATTCCACCTGGGGGTTGAATCTCCAGCAGAGATGGAGCTTTATAATGCGCTTTCTCGCTACGTCAACGAACAATACAACCGAGCTTTGACCAAAGATAAGCGGCGCAATGTGGCTTTTGCTCTGGTGATCTTGCAACGGCGACTGGCTTCGAGCACTTACGCTCTCCTACGGTCGCTGGAACGCAGGAAAAAACGCCTGGATGAGTTGCTCCAGGGCGTGCAGATCTTTCGCACGGAGGGGCAAGGGACGGATATCGAAGAGATCGAAGACCTCAGTGAAGAGGATCGCTGGAGACAAGAAGAGCTTTGGGAAACGCTCAGCGTGGCTGATAACCGCCAGGAGCTTGAAGCCGAGATACGCACACTGGATGGGCTGATCCAACAAGCAAAGCAGATCATCGCTCGCGAGGACTCTGGAGAGATTAAGCTGCGCCACTTGAAATCAGCCTTAGCGGAGCTCGACCGACAACACCCCAGCGCGAAAATCTTGATCTTTACCGAGTCGCGCGACACATTGGAGTACCTGGAAGGCAAGCTAAGTAGATGGGGATATTCAGTCTGCAGCATCCACGGCGGTATGCACCTGGATGAGCGCATCCAAGCCGAAGCGATTTTCAAAAACGAAGCCCGCGTTATGGTAGCGACCGAGGCGGCAGGGGAAGGTATCAACCTTCAGTTTTGCAACTTGATGATCAACTTCGATATCCCCTGGAATCCGAACCGGCTTGAACAGCGCATGGGACGTATTCACCGTTACGGCCAGACGCGAGAGGTTTTCATCTTCAACCTGGTGGCTTCCGATACACGGGAGGGGCGTGTTCTGACCCTGCTTTTCAACAAACTGCAGGAGATCAAAGATGCGCTGGGCAGCGATAAGGTCTTCGACGTCATCGGCGATGTCATCCACAGCAAGAACCTCGCGCAACTGCTCATCGAAGCGGCAGCCAACGCCCGTAGCCTGGATGACATCCTGCACGAGCTTGATATCCAGGTAGATGCGGATTACATCTCCCGGGTGAGCGAGAGCCTGGGTGAGAGCTTGGCAACGCGCTATATTGATTTCACCCGCATCCGCGAGATGGCTGACCAGGCGCGCGAGCATCGCCTGATCCCGGAATACACCGAGGCGTTCTTCAAGAAAGCCCTGGAAGCGGCTGGAGGGCGCTGGCAAGCGCGCCAAGTAAAGGGCAGAACGTACCTATCTATCGAAAGTATCCCGTTCCCTCTGCGGCAGGTGGCGGACGATAACGAGTTCAAGCGCAGGCATGGTTCGTTGCTGCGACGCTATTCGATGATAACTTTCGATAAGGAGATCGCCCAACACATTCCAGACTCGGAATTCGTCACTTTTGGTCACCCGCTGTTCGAGGCGGCGCTGGCTTGGGTGGAGGGTGCTTTGGGCAGCAACTTGCAGCAAGGAGCAGTCTTCACCGATCCAGATGGGCTTCTGGATGGGGTGTTATTGTATTACCAGGGTGAAATTCGCGATGGGCGGGGTGAGGTCGCCGGCACACGCTTGTTCGCCCTGTTCGCCGGGGCGCGAGATGGTGATGTCCGCCCGGTCAATCCGGCAATCTTATGGGATCTGCAAGAAGGTTCTCCTTCAACTGGCGCAGGGGGTGAGGGCATAGACCTGGAAGCGCTCAAGCGAAAGGCATGGGCATCGCTGCTTCCGACTTTGGAGACTTATCGCCAAGAGTTGCTGCAAGAACGGCAGCGCCAGGCGGAGATCAAAGAAAAATATGGTAAAACATCCCTGGAATCGCTGATTATCAAACTGGACGGCGAACTGATCCGCCTGTACGACCGGCGCGAGCAGGGCCAGAACGTTGATCTGGTGATCCGCAACAAAGAGGAACAGAAACGGGGTTACGAGCTGGCGTTAGCCAGCCTGGGGCGTGAACTGGAGCAGGAGCGCCACCTCACGCTCTCCACGCCGCGCTTCGTAGGCGCGGTGCGGGTGTTGCCTGCCCCATTACCTGATGAAATGGTCAGCAATGCTGAAATCGAGCGCATCGGCATGGAGGTGACTCTGCAATACGAGCGTGAGCAGGAGCGCACTCCCGAAGACGTGGCGGCTCAGAACCTCGGCTTCGATGTGCGTTCGACCGACAAAGAAGGTAAAAAACGCTATATCGAAGTCAAAGCCCGCGCCAGCGTTGGCCCGGTGGCGCTGACGCAAAACGAATGGTTCAAAGCGCAGCGCTTCCAGGACGATTACTACCTGTATGTGGTGCTCAATGCCGCCAGCCAGCCGCAACTTTACCGCATCCAGAACCCGGCCGCAGTTTTACAGCCCGAGGAACAGATGGAAGTGCGCTACCTGGTCAGCGTCGCTCAGATTATGGAGAAGGGAGAGTAAGAGATGAAGATCGCTATCCTCGGCTGGGGATCCTTGAAATGGGATCCGAGGAATCTGGCTTATGAAGGTGCATGGCAAAGCGGTGGACCGCAACTACCGCTCGAGTTCTCGCGTATCTCGAGGGATGGAAGGCTGACCCTGGTCATTGATCCAACGCATGGCGAACCTGTGAGCACCTTGTACACAACCAGCACATTATTGAGTCTGGATGAGGCAATTGAAAATCTGCAGGAGCGAGAGGGAACATCCTCGCAATATATCGGCTTCGTTAATCTGGTCAACGGCGAAACACATACCTGCCAGAACGCTGATCTGGTTGAGTGGACACCCCCTTGCGCCGCAAAATCCAGGAGACAGATTGGCTGAACGCCGAAGCTGGAGGCTGAGATGCCTTATTGGCAGCTTTTCTACCACTTTGTATGGTCAACCAAGAACCGCCAACCGCTGCTCACCCTCGAGGTGGAACCCACGATATACGCCTTGCTGCGGAATAAGGCATTGGATCTAGAGGCATCAGTTTATGCGTTGAATGGCTATCTTGACCATGTCCATATGGTTGTTTCGGTCCCGCCCAAAATTGCGGTGTCAAAATTCATTGGACAGGTCAAAGCCGTCGCTTCGGTGAGGTTCAATCAATTGGGTCACCCATCTGCACCTTTCTATTGGCAGGAAGAATATGGGGTATTCTCATTTGATCGTAAACGACTTCCCTATTTTGTTACTTACGTGGAGCAGCAGAAAGAACATCACAAAAGCCGGCAACTCATTCCAGTTCTGGAAAAAGATGCACTTGATCCGCGCCTCTCGATCAGGGATGATACATTGATCTATGGCTTACGGGATGAAGACCATCAGCCCGAAGATAAATCTTCGGGCTAGGCGCAACGCCGGACGAATCCGGCTAGCCCGCTTCAGCGGGCGAAAATAACGCAGCCCGGTGATTGATCACCGGGCGGAAAAGATAAAGGAATTCATGCATGTCCGACCGCCGTTTTATCGAAGAATCCTTCCCCGTCA
>DYGV01000137.1 GCA_020724505.1 Anaerolinea thermophila | reverse complement strand
GGCGGAAGCTATCACCGGTTTGAACTACAGCGGACAATACGGTTTCGCCGAAACCTGGATGTACTGGCCTTCCACGCACATGGTACAGCCCAAAGAGAATGCCTTACAATGCGACGCTTGTCACAGCGATGAGGGCCGGCTGGACTGGCAGGCGCTGGCCTATCCGGGCGATCCGATGCAGTGGGGCGGTCGTTTCAGCAATACCGCCGGCGCGCCTCGCTAAGCAGGAGATGCAACATGGTACACACTAAACCTTCGATCAAACTAAGCTTCATTCTCCTGGTCGTTCTCCTTATCCTTTCAGTCATTGGTTTCGTCGTCCGTCGGGCGCTGGCCGAGGCGTCGGCGCAGCCCTTAGCGCAAACCTCACCGCTGCACCCGACTTTTAAGCTGCTCGACCGAGAGGGCAAGCCGGTGCAAGAGAGCGGCGGGCCTCTTTCCACCATGCAAACCTGCGGACAGTGTCACGATACGCAGTTTATCGCCAGCCATAGCTTCCATACAGACTTGGGTTTCAGTGAGATCTATGCTCCCGGAACAGCTCCCAGTGGACGCCCGTGGGATACCAGCGCTGGCCTGTATGGCAAATGGGATCCGCTGGCTTATCGGTATCTCTCTCCGGCCGGCGACAGCCGTCCCGATCTGGACGAACGAAGTTGGACGGCGTTCTTCGCCCGACGCATCTCCGGTGGTGGCCCGGCGGAGGCAAGCGGCGTGGAGATGAACTGTTTCCTCTGCCATCTGAAACAGCCCAATAACGAAGCCCGCGTCGCCGCCATCCAAAACGGAGAAGGGCAATGGTCTGCTACGGCGACGTTGTTAGGCAGCGGCTTGGTTTGGCGCGTCAGCGACGGTGGTTATCGCTGGAACGCCTCCGCTTTCGACGCCAACGGTGAGATCACCGCCCGTTATGTTTCGATCCAAGATCCCACCAACGAAAATTGCGCCCAATGTCATGGTCTGGTGCATACGAATCCTCAAGAGCCATTAACTCTGACCGGTTGTTCGACGGATAACTGGCAGACGGCCACCACTGGCCAAGTCATCTCTGGGCAGAAGATCTCACTTTCGGGCATGAACCTGGCAAACAAAGTGGAGCTTAACCGCTCCTGGGATATTCACGCCGAACGCGGCTTACAATGCACCGACTGCCACTACTCCCTGAACAACCCGGCGCACGCTCAGCCCGACGCCGAGAGTCGCCCCAGCCATTTGGAATACGACCCGCGCCGCCTGGAGATTGGCGAATATTTGCAGAAACCGGATCACAACCTGGCGCGCGGCCAAAGCGCTCAATTCACCATTGCCCCAGAACAGAAAGGCGCTATGCGACGCTGCGAATCCTGTCACAACGCCGATACTCATAAAGACTGGCTACCCTACACCGAGCGCCACATGCAAGAGGTGGCTTGCGAAACCTGCCACATTCCGCAGCTTTATGCGCCGGCGGTGCAATCTTACGATTGGACTGCGTTGCAGTCCAACGGACTGCCGTTGAGCGCCTGCCGCGGCGTGGAGGGTGATAGCGGAACGCTCAACGATCTGGTGACAGGTTTTCAACCCGTCTTGCTACAACGCGCCAACATAGACGGTCGCAAGCTGCTCGCGCCCTATAATCTGATTACCGTCTGGTATTGGGTGTACGACGATCCAGCCGGCGTCCGCCCGGTGCGAGAGGCCGATCTGCGTGCGGCGTTCTTCGAAGGCGGCTCCGCCGACGGCGGATATGTCCCAGAAGTGCTGCAAGCGCTGGACAGCGACGGCGATGGTCAGCTCAACCAGAGCGAACTACATCTGGATACGCCGGAAAAGCAACTGGTCATTGCTAATCGGCTGGCTGCGCTGGGGTTAAGCAACCCACGCATCCAGGGCGAAACGCAGCCATATAGTATTAATCACAACGTAGCCCGCAGGGAATGGGCGTTGCGCGATTGCCAAACCTGCCACAACGAGGATTCGTTGTTGTCTGCGCCGATGAAGCTGGCTGATTACATTCCCGGCGGGGCGATCCCTACCTTCATCCGGGATGCCAACACGACGCTCAATGAGAACCGCCTGATGATGCAAGGCGAGGCGCTCTATTATCAGCCGGAAGCCAGCGACGTGGGCCTGTATGTCTTCGGCCACAACCGCGTAGGCTGGATTGACGCCCTCGGCGCTTTGTTCTTCGTTGGGGTACTGCTAGGCGTGGCCGGGCATGGCAGCCTGCGCTTTTACAAAGCCATGCGCCAGCCGCGCCACACGCCGATCCTGCAACGCGTGTACATGTATCAGGTGTATGAGCGCTTCTGGCACTGGCTGCAAACCTTCACCATCGTAATTTTGCTGTTCACCGGTTTGGTTATTCACCGCCCGGATGTGTTGGGTTTCCTCAGCTTCCGCCACATGGTCACAGTGCACAACATCGCAGCGACGATCCTGGTGATTAACGCCGCGCTATCGCTGTTTTATCACCTGGCCAGCGGCGAAATCCAGCAATTCATCCCACGCCCGTACGGCTTCTTCGACCAGGCGATTGTGCAGGCGAAATATTATCTCAGAGGCATTTTCCATAACGAACCGCATCCCTTCGAGAAAAACCCGCGCAAGAAGATGAACCCCTTGCAGCAAGCAACTTACTTTGGCATTTTGAATGTGCTGCTGCCGCTGCAGATCGTCACCGGTGCTTTGATGTGGGGCGTGCAGCGCTGGCCGCAGATCGCAAATCTGTTCGGCGGGCTGCCCTTCTTGGCGCCATTCCACAGCCTGATCGCCTGGACATTTGCCGCGTTCATCGTTGGGCATGTCTATCTCACCACGACCGGTCATGAGCCGCTGGCGGGCATTAAGGCGATGATGATCGGCTGGGAAGAGGTGGAAGCGCCAGCGGCCGAAGCGCCGGCGGAGAGCGCCTCTGATGAGCTCGCCGGCCTGGGCGATGAAGATCTGGAAGCGGGATGCAGGCAGCCAGAGCCTGCCCCCACCGACTGAGTTGTGTTGCATCTTATGGAGGAAGATATGACGAGCGCAGTGAGCGCAAAACCTAAGAAGAACTTTAGCTGGAAGGCTATTTTCCAGCGCCCGGAAAAGCCCTATGTCCATCCATACCTGGGCGGTGCGCTGCTCGGCGTGGTGCTGTTCCTGGCATTTTTCCTCACCGGCAACGGATTGGGCGCTTCTGGTGGTTTGAACCGCGTCGTCGTTTATGTGCAGGATCAGTTCGCCCCAGAACACGTGGACCGCAACGCTTATCTGCTCAAGATGGCTGGCGGGGATAAAAATCCATTGGATGACTGGATCGTGCCGATGATTTTTGGCGCCATTGTTGGCGGCTTCGTCTCCGGCTGGCTGAATGGGCGCTTGAAAGTGGAGACCAACAAAGGCCCACAGATTTCGACGCGCACGCGCTGGCTTATGGCTTTCACCGGTGGGGCGATTATGGGTTATGGGGCGCGCATGGCGCGCGGCTGCACTTCCGGGCAGGCGCTCTCCGGCGGGGCGACGCTCTCCGCCGGTTCGTGGGCGTTCATGTTCGCTGTCTTCGCTGGGGCTTACGCCCTGGCCTATTTCGTCCGCAAATTGTGGAATTAGGAGGCCGTCATGCCATTTCCTCTGCCTCTCGAAACGTTGCTTGGCAAACCTTTGATGTATGTAGTCTTCGGTCTGTTGGGCTTTGCCTTTGGCTATGTTTTGGAAATCTCTGGCTTTGGCAACTCTAAAAAGCTGGCGGCGCAGTTCTACTTTAAAGAAATGACTGTGCTTAAAGTCATGTTCACCGCCATTGTGGTCGCAATGGTATTGATTTTTGCTGCCATCGGCTTGGGGTTGCTGGATTACAACCAAATCTGGGTCAACCCCACATACTTATGGCCGGGGGTCATCGGTGGGTTAATCATGGGCGTGGGCTTTATCATTGGGGGTTTCTGCCCAGGCACTTCCCTGGTCTCTATGGCTACTTTCAAGTTGGATGGATTGTTCTTTGTTCTGGGAGGATTGACCGGCATTTTCCTGTTTGGCGAGACGGTGGTGTTCTATGAAGATTGGTGGAACAGCAGTTATTATGGCCGCGTGACTCTGATGGACTTGTTCAACCTGTCCAATGGAATGGTAGTCGTGTTGGTGGTGTTGATGGCGTTGTTTATGTTCTGGGGCGCGGAGCAACTGGAGGCCATCTTTGGCAAGCGCGATTTGAAGAAGGAGCCGCGATTGCGCCTGGCAGGTGCAGCGATGCTGTTTGTCGGCGCGTTAGCGGTATTATTCATGGGAACACCGGATACTGCCGAAAAGTGGGCGCGCATCGCTCCAGAGAAAGAGGCTCTGCTGACTGAGCGCAAGGTGCAGATTGAGCCGGGAGAGCTGTTAGCCAACCTGGCTGATGATCGCCTGCGGGTGGTGATGCTGGACGTGCGCTCTGAAAGCGACTATAACCTGTTCCACATTCAGGGCGCGCGGCGCATCGAGTTTCATCAACTTCTTGCCTTTGCCAAACAGGCGCAGGCACAGTACGCCCCCAATGTGGTGTATGTGTTGATGAGCAACGACGAGAGTGCGGCTACGGAAGCCTGGCGCATCCTGGTCGCTGAGAGTGTGCCAAATGTGTACATCCTCGAGGGAGGGATCAATAACTGGTTACGTGTCTTTGCCGCGGCGGAGAGTGACATCACCCCGACCCCCAACCCGCCTGGGCAGGATCAGCTTGGCTATATTTTTCCTGCCGCCTTAGGTTCGCGCTACGAAGCTGCCTTTCCCGATCCGCATCACTGGAAGCTGGAATATACGCCTAAAATTCAATTACAACTGAAACGTGATAAAAGCGGAGGCGGCTGCGGATAAGTTCCCACTCCTAATCCTAGCCCCAAGGTGAGGAAAAAAACAGAGTCATTGGGCGATGAAGCTCTTAGAGGTTCTTTCGGTAAGTGCGTAGTTGTTGCCCTCACCTATTCCCCTCTCCCAATGTTTGGAGAGGGGAATAGGCAGAACAACACTTAGGGGGCGACCAGTAAGGTTGTTGTAAAATTGAATATAGAAACCTGAAAGAGCGATCACCCATGACCAGAAACTCGTCTCAGAACATCGGGCAACGAATGCCCTTGAAAAAGCTGCTTTCCCGCATCCGCCGTTTCAATGAGTTGTCATCAGAAGTTCAGGAGGAAATCGCTGCGGCGGCGCGCCCGCGCCATTATGAGGCCGGGCAGGTGATCTACCTGGAGGGCGAACCTGCCGATGCGGTTTATATCCTGGAAAGAGGCTGGGTCAAGGCGACGCGTATGTCGAGAGATGGCCGCGAACAGGCGATGCTCTTTCTGCGCCCCGTGGAAATCTTTGGCGATGTTGCCGTCTTCGTTGGTGTGCCCTATCCGGGGACAGTAACAACATTGGAAGAGGTAGATGTGTGGGTCATTCC
This sequence comes from Anaerolinea thermophila, assembly GCA_020724505.1. GTDB lineage: Bacteria > Chloroflexota > Anaerolineae > Anaerolineales > UBA4823 > RBG-16-57-11. Next base: position 5,712 of record DYGV01000137.1, on the reverse strand, counting down.
CGCGCAAACTCTGTTGCATCTGGTGCGGCGCCATCCAGAATTGGCGATGGCGGTAATCCAGCGGCTGGGGGAGCGGGTGCTTCATTACATTGGCCTGGTAGAAGATCTCTCATTGAAGAGCGTTGAGGCGCGGCTGGCGAATACGTTGCTGCAAAACGCGGAGCTTCACGAAGGTCAGCTCATCGTCCCGCGCCGCGTCTGGACAACGTACGACGAAATGGCTGTTCGCCTGGGTACAGTGCGGGATGTGCTCAGTCGCGCCTTGAAAACGCTCGAGGCGGAGGGTTTGCTCAAAGTGGAACGACGCCAGATTATCCTGCTTGACCGGGATGGATTGGCGCAGCGCGGGGAACGGTAGCCGCGCGTCAACTTTGGGGTCGAAGAAAAAGGCCAATGCAGAATAATGCGCCGATTCATTTTATTCCAGGAATCAGGCCAATAGCAACATGCCTTGCAAACACCATTATCTCCCTGGTTTCACGAGTTCCAAAATTGCTTCGATGACCAATTCGGGTTGGTCGAGTTGGATGTAGTGCGAGCTCTGTTCTGCAATGATCTGCTTACCTTGCGACGACAAATCCACCAATTCCTTTTGCATTTTCGACCATTCCTGCTCGAACTGAATCTGCTGTGTCTGATCAATTCCACTGGTTTTATCTGGCAGCCCGTGACTCAGTACGATCAACGGCAAGTCGCCCAGCCCAGCGGCCTTTACGGAAGGCGCGTCGGCATAGAAGGCTGTTGTCTCGGCGATGGCGCAATCGAAATAATTGGTGGTTGCCAGTATGGCCTGATACTGTTTGTACGCATCCCCGGAAAATCCGCGGTTGGGTATTGAGGCCGGGGATAAAGCTATCAATCCAAACCTGCTGAGCAACGACAATGAGCGAAATTGATTTATGGTCTTATCCACTGTGCTCTGGATGAACGGTAAGCGCGCGCCTTGATCTTCGTGCGCCGAATCTACCAATACTATGCCTGCTGTTTCGGAGGGGTATTGCCGCGCGAAAACACGCATGACGATTCCGCCAAAAGAATGTCCGACTAAGATATATGGACCTTCGACTCCTGCATTCGTCAAGAGGGTATGAAGTTCCTCCGCCATCACTTCGCTTTTGCGCGGATTTGGGTTGGCTTCGCTCCATCCTAAACCAGCTCGGTCATAAGAGCAGACACGCGTCACTTTGGCAATTTCTGGCTGAACTTTCGACCAGGCGACGTAAAAGTCGTTTAAACCCGCTTCGAGTATAACGGCTGGGCTTCCTTCGCCAATGCAGTAAAGGTGCATATAGAATTCGCCCATGGCAATCAACTTACCAGGCGGTGGGTTCTCGCGCGCGAGTCTTGACTTGGCTATCACTCCCGCGGCATAGATTAATGTTGTAAAGGCGATAATCATAACAGAAAATCCAGAGACGAGGCGCTTTATCCATTTCCATATGTTATTCATTGTCTATCCTTTTACTTTTGAGGCACATTGCCCGATTTCAATTGGCGGATGATATTCTCTGCCCAATCAATATTTGTGCGTGTTGTGCGAATGCCGAGATCGAGGGTAGACATCCAGAAGAAATGCTCGCGTGGGGTGCAGGTCTCAGGTAATTTGCTGGTGAGCTCCTGTGATAATTGTTCGTATGCTGTAAGTTTCTTCCACATGCTCTGAACATAAGCTTCAAACTTACGTAGAATGGCATCATCTTGCAACTGTCCAAAGAAGAATACCTGGATCAACGCCGCGCTGCGCAAGGCGCGTTCAGGCGTTGGTTCAGCCAACCAGCGTAGCAATTCCGTGCGACCCGCCTCCGTGATGTGATAGACCTTGCGTGAAGGGCGGTCGGTTTGCTCAATCAATGCCATTTCCACCCAACCTTCCTTCATCAGCCGCGTGAGGGTGCGATAAATCTGGCTTTGATCAGCCGGCCAGAAGTGTTGAACGGAAATATCGAAGACCTTTTTGAGGTCATACCCTGAGAGAGGGCCGTAGTTGAGAAAGCCGAGGATAGCATGGTCAAGCGACATAATTGCTCCTATTATAGGATATATCTTATATATGACAAATCCTATAGTATCAAAATTTAATTTAACTGTCAAGGGGTAAGGACCTTCAACCCCTTGAAATCTTTTCACCTGCGTGAACGCTCCAAAGTTATCTTGCTCGATTGTGAGAAGCAGGCGGAATGCAGTAATTCGAAACGCGTCATGCGACATAAGTCGTACACAAAAACCAGGGCAGCTTATATATTCTAAATAGGCTGTCTTGGTTAATTAAAAACAATGACCATTCAAAATTCTGACTCCATCCCAGATGATCGCTTGCGCACTGCTATCCTCGAGGCGCTCAGCGCAGATGCTCGCACCGCGTCGCTTGAATTGAGAGTGGGTGTTGCCAATGGCGTCGCTCATCTTGCTGGGCGCGTGACTTCGTTGGAGCTCTGGAGGCTGGTGGAGACAATTGCAGCGCGTACACCCGGGGTGCGCGGCGTAGTCAATCGCATCGAGGCGCCCGGCGCACCCAGCCCGGCAAGGACGATTCACCTGGATATTCAAAGCGAAACAGTTATAGATTCAGGATGCGAGGAATGACCCCCATACTCAATAAAATTGCGGCTATGTTAGCTTTCATTATTGGCGCCATGGCGATCTTTGCCGGCGGCAAAGTGCTGCTGGGCATCCTACCGGATTATTATGTAATCCAATGGTTGCCGCCTTATAACTTTACACTGGGGGTTCTCTCGGCTTTTTTGGCGTCGCCCCTGATCTGGAAAAATCACCCTTTTGCGATGCCATTTGCTTTGGCGATTTTTAGCCTACATGCTGTGGTTTTGTTGATCTTGCAGCCGGCTTTTCGCCATGTGGTTGCTCCAGACAGCCTGTTTGCCATGACGGTACGCCTGGTTGCCTGGCTGGCAATCCTGGCTTTATTGAGCTACAGCCGATTAGCTCAAGCGCGCCGTCGTATATGAATTGGAGGAATTCAACGGTTGTGGATCAAAGCCGCTCTGACTGAGGTCTTGCTGGCGAAGAGCGACTTCGCAACTACGCTCGCCGGACCGATGGCTGGCGGATAATATCGAAAGAAGGAGAACCTGATAATGAAAAATAGCAACAAACTTGGAGCAGCTCTGGCGTTTATCGGCATCCTCGCGGGAATTCTGTGCCTGTACTTTGTGGCATATTCTTATAACACGGTCATCCACACCCATTACGCCGCTGGCGAATGGGAAGAGAGCAACACCGTGCGAATCGTGTACGCGGTGTTGGGTTGGCTGGGAACCGCCGCAGGCGCGCTTTCCGCCGCTGTACTGTGGGGTTTTTTAAACAAGCAGGACTGGGCGTGGTTTTGGGGTGCGGTGGCAGCAACCATCCTCCTATTGGCTGGCTTCTTCCCTATGATCCCCGCCGCCGATAGCAGCCTTCCGGTTCCCACGATGTGGGTCTTCTTCCTTGCAGCGATTATGTGGTTTGGAATGCTCTTTATTGGCGGGGTGAGCGGTAAGATCATCACGCTCACCTTCGTTGCAGGATTGGCCTACGTGCTGACCTTCATTGACGGCGTTGCACCGATCTCTAAATTTCAGCGCACTTTCCAGATGCCAGCGGCGTTTGTCCAAAGCCCTAAGGCTTTTTGGAATGGAATGTATGTGATCCTACAGCAAGTAAACTGGTGGGGAGCGGCGGCCTGGGCAATTTTTATTTTCGCTGCATTCAAGCGGAAATCCTGGGCGGTCCCGGTGGGTATCTTCGCTGCAACGATGTCTATGATAGGCGGCTACCCATTGGGAATCTATAACGCCTTTTTTGAGGTGCATCGCTTTTCTATGTTCCTACCGGCGCCAATTCTCAGTACGCTCTTGCTATTCTACCTTCTGCGCCCAGGGACGAAGCAGTTGATTGAAGAGACTTAGGTAGATGCGGGTGAGCTGCGAAAGAGTGTTTATAGCTTGCTGGAGACATTCGATCAATCATTGCGGAAACCCAGCCAACATCTCCCGGGAATGTGATGAATATCACAGACTTTTACGGAAAGAATGACAATAATGATACAGAAAGTCTGGCTGAATTTCATCACTTTACTATAGAAAGGGAAATGCTATGAACCTCTTCTCGCTCGATAATCTATTCCTCTTGCTCACCGGCCTGATAGCCATCTATTTACTTTGGCGCTTTTGGGGCCGTTACAGCGTCAAGAAAGCCGTCTATGACTTGTATTACATGGCGGCTTTCCTCGTTCTGTTGGTCTCTGGGTTGTTGCTCATCTTCCTGGGCTATGGCATCCTGGGGACGCCGTTTGTTCTGACCGTTGCCAGCCTGATTCCATTGGGTCTTTCCATGGGCATCGTTGAGCAGTATTTCCCCTCCTGGAGGAAAGCCTACCAATGGTTCGCCCTGATTGGCTTTTTGGCAATTGCCGCCACCAGTTTCGGCGGCCTGGAATTGTTGCGCAAGATCGTCGTGCCACTCTTTCACAGCGTCGCCGGGCTGGTCATCTTCCTCGGACCGTTCCTGGCAAAGGGGGCGCCCAAAGGCTTTTACTGGGCGGGTGTCGGCGGCGCGCTGATTGGGTTGGGCGGGATCGCTCTGGCGTTCCTCTCGGCCGGCTCGCAATTGTTGTTCTTCAGCCAATCGTTTGTGCTGGCGATTCTGGCGCCTCTTTTGCTGTTGATGAGCCTGGCTTTTGCCTGGGGTTTTGTGAAGGACATTCAGGGATAGGAGGTGCCTGACGAGGCTACAATTTGACTTTTATTAAAGTCTGCTGCTGCGTTGCGTGATAGGATGCATAGAGAGGTAGCCGGTTGAATAAACCGCGCCTGAATTGTGGAGAATTACATGATGCAATCTCTTTCAAAACGGCTGGATTATCTCTTTCGTTCCACCCGAGGGCTAACCCTGGTCGCCATTGCGACTGTGTCGGTGATCACCGCAGTCTTTGGGATGTTGTCTGGTCCAATGGTGGAGTGGGGCGTCAAGGATCTGGTGGTTCGGGGCTTGGGCATGAAATTGGTGGAGGCGGAGCGCGAAGGGCGTATCATCATGCTCTACCATACGATTGCAATGACCGTCATCGCCATTGAGGTGTATTTCATTACCGAGTTGTTGCCCATGAAACGCCATGAGCAGACGACCATCAACGGGACGATCACCGTAGGTTATCTGACCTCAGCCATTTTTGGTTTGTTGTTCGCCTATTGGGGACATAATTTCATTTTCCATGGACTGTTCCTGGTGGGACAATCGCTGGTCTTCTTTGCCGGGCTCTTGCTATCGGCAGCGCTATGGCCATGGAAGAAGGAGTATCGCCTTCCAAAAGATTCACCCTATGCCCACACCAAAGGCGGACTGGATCTGGAGCGCCTGGCGTTCTTTGTGATGGCGGTCTCCACGCTCGTTTCGGCTTCCTTCGGCGCGGTGACCGGCTCCTATTGGGGCAATGGGCACGAGACCTTACTGGCCGAAGACCTGATCCGGGTACCGCACAAGACTGAATTGCAGAAGTCTATCATCGGCCATTTACACATCATGTTGACGCTCATTGCCGTCGCCATCACCCTCATTGTCGGGCGCTGGAAGGACTTCAAGGGCGTTCTGCATAAAATCGCTATGCCGTTGATGATCTCCGGCACGATCATTATCACCGCTGGCGCGCTTTCGGTTGTTTGGTTGGAATGGGCGCATACCATTATTTACTTTGGCTCGGTCTTTGTGATGCTGGCG
>DYGV01000136.1 GCA_020724505.1 Anaerolinea thermophila | reverse complement strand
GTGATCAGTCCGGTGCTTTCCAAGGTTATGGCATTGGAGTTATCGCCCTGGTTGTTCTCCGCCATGCATCAGGAACGCTTTGTGGATTTGAACCAGTGGATCGAGGAACGCGCCTGGGTCGTATTACGCCTGCCTTCGGGGGAGATGGGACGTGAAGGGGCAAGACTGACCGCCGGCGTTCTGTATAACGTCTTCGATGCCGCCTATCGCAAGGCGACCTTGGAAAAGCCAACTCCCTTTTATTTCATCGTGGATGAAGCCCAGGAGATCGGGTCGGGCATGCGGCTGGAGTCGATGCTGGCGGAGGGCGCCAAGTTCGGCGCGCGCATGTTCGTGTTGGCGCAGTCCTTATCCATGATGCGCAAGGTGGAGGGCATGGAGCCGGTCGTGCAGGCGATGCTCGCCAATACCTCCACGCAGATGTTCTTCTCCCCCGACCCGGAGGATGCCGACTTGATCCGCGCCACCTTGAGTTCGACCGTTCGCTACGGGAACATGACTCTCGATCTGCCTTCTTTGCATTGCTGGCTGCGGGCACGTATCGGTGGGAGATGGCAGCCACCGACCCTGACGCAGATCAAGCCTCTGGCACGCGCAGATGCTGGCAGAGTTCGGGCGTTGATCGAGGAGGTGATTGCCGCCCATCCCAAAGACTATTTACCCGCCGATGGCTGGCAGGAAAAGGCATCCACGGAACTGGCGGACATGCTGCCAACAGCTCTATCCAAACTGCTGGATGAATTCCTGGGAGTGCGCATCGAGGAGCAGCACAACACCCGGATCCGCCAACCTGCACCGGTGGAGGATGAAAGGCGGCTGGGTTTCTGATGACCGTGGTGACGTTGCGTTTTCTGTTGGTGGTGTGTGGTGGACCGCTTGCCTGCGTATTGACGTGTATTGGCGTTTTGTATTCAGCCTGGCGTTTGTCCCGGTCTGACAAAGGATGGGATCAATGAGCGACATGGATGTTTTGATCGAGCAGATGGTTTCCGATATTGGGTCACTGGCCTGGCAATTGGAAGTCTCGCGTTTGCGGATGTTCCTGGACTGGTTAATGTCCCATAGCGGTGAGATGAAAGGTCTCTTTGGAAATGTCATGGATGTGGATCCCGCCTTGCTTCAAACCATAGAAGGGCAGGAACAATTTCAGTCAGCGCTGAAGACCTGGCTGCAGTCCCTGCCGGCGCAGGGCTTGCTTTGGGAATACCAGACCATCACTGGTGAGATCCACTGGTGGCGCGATCTTGATCCAGTTCGATTGCAGTCGATCATAAAGACGGAATTGGAGTCATAAATGATGCGTTTCCTCGCAGGTCTGGGCGCCGGCATCTTTGCCGGCTATCTGTTGGGGCTTGTGATCCCTCTTCGGGTCTTCATGATCATCTGTCTGGTGTTGGCTGGGCTGGTGATTCTGTTGTTCCTCCTGTTCCATCTCGGCATCCGTGATTTCCAGGAGTAGTAGGAGTGTTATGCAGCGTTCTCGTTTGATCTGGCTTTTCCCGATCCTTGTCATTCTTATCTTGTGGACATCCGCGTCCACCCATGCTGCGCCGCTGGCGGCGTATGCCCTGCCGGAGGGGCGCACCTATGATCAGGCGCATAATTCCGGGTATATCGACTGGAGCGGCCCGGTTCAATATGTATACATCACCCATCGGGACGGTTCCTCCCTGCCGCCCGAGGAAGGCGGCGCGTTCTGTGGTTCCGGATGTTCCGAATGGGTTACACGGCTGGGCAATGGCGGGGTTGCCAGTGGTTCATTCGACCGGGATGTCAGTTACTTTGAGGTGATGGTGGAATTTACCCGGGAAGGCGGTGTCGGCACTGCGACCTTGCAGGCCTGTTCTGCCTCGATGTCCTGGTATCTGTACAACAATACCAGTCTGCCCGGGTATGTCAGCATGATCCTGGGGGTTCCTTCTGGTTGTCGTTCATGGTCCCTTTCTGCTTCAGGTGGCTTTGTGGATTTCCGTTCCATCGATGTGGAATACAGTGGTCCTCCCAACACAGCGACTCCCACGCCGTCCCGAACACCCACCTCTACACCGACGATCACACGCACGCCGACGGCAACCTTTACGCCCAGCCTGACGCCAACATTGACCTTCACCCCAACGATGACGTTCACGCCAACGGCGACCTTCACCAATACCCCTTCACCCACCCCCACTCCACTGCCGCCGCAAATTACAGGTGTGGTGGTTTGTGATCTGTGGGGTGTTGCGGGTTGGTGCAGAGGGGAGGAGACTCTCGAACTGACTGCGAGTGACCCTCAGGGATTTGACGTGACCATTACTGGAGATTTGAATGGGCAGCCCTTTACCTGTGGTGCTTCCTGCGACTTGCCTTTGCAGGTAGGAACGGGCATTGCCAACTACACCGTGACATCGGTCAGCGGGCGGACTGCCAGCGGTTCATCCACCTGGCAACGGGACGGTACTCCGCCTGATCTGACAGTAATACTTCCACCTGTAGATGGCAGGAATGGTTGGTATGTCTCCGAGGTGGATCCGTCTGCCACTGCCGCCGATGCGATCTCCGGGCTCTCGATCTTGAATGGAAGTCTGGATGGTGGAACGACCTGGATCTCCTTTCCAGTTCATTTTACAGACGGGAATCACTTGGCTCAGGTTCATGCCAGGGACGTGGCTGGTAATGAGGTCACTGTATCCAGAAGGATCCGAGTGGATACCGTTTCGCCGGTCATTCAAATTGCATCTCACACCAATGGAGATGTGGTGCAGGGCGATGTACAGATTGCTGGAAGTCTGGAAGATCTAACCTCTGGTCCGGAAGGAGGCGAGATTTCCATTGATGGCGGTGTCACCTGGCAGCCTGTTTCCTTGAACGGAAGCGCATGGACCTTCACATGGCATTCAGGGGAAGTACCCAATGGTGAATACACCATCCAGATGCGTGCGTTGGATCATGCCGGCAATGGTAGTGATGTTTCCAGCATTTCACTGACTGTGGACAATGCCCCGCCCGCTGTTTCCATCTCAGAACGGTGGTGGATCTGGGAAACTGGAACATTGAAGGTGTCGCCCAATCACTTCCCGATTGGCAGCATCCAGGTCACGATCCGGGATCCGCAAAAGCGTTGGAAGGAGGTGTTGTTGGACTTTGATCCCGAGAGGAAGTCCTACCTCGTGAAGTGGGATCGGCGCTTTGGAGATGGAACGTTGGCTCCCGCAGGGGAATTCCCCGTTCTGGCAGTGGCATGTGATGTGAATGGATTATGTGGACAGGATGTTGGCAAGATCGTGATCCCGGAGGTGGCGACCTCGACCGCTACACTATCACCATCTCCAACAACGACCAGCACGTTGGTGCCTTCAATAACGCTCGTTGCAACACAGATACCACCGACGCCGACTTTGGTACTGAACACACCAAGTCCGCAGGAAACACCTGAGCCGGCTCAGGCTACATTACCACATTGGCAGATCATTGGCTTGCTGGGACTATTCATGGTGATCGCCTCTGCCAGTGTGGTTGATCCCCGTCCCAAGGCGTTGAAACGGCTGGGTGAGACGTTCATGATGGTGTCTCAGGCGAAAGACGACTCTAGTAACAACAAATAACGAAAAGGAAAAAAACATGGAAATATTTCTTGCGATCGTTGTGGCATCTGCCGTGATCTTTTTTGGTGTGCTAATCAGTATGGGGAACGAACGCCAGAGGAAGGCACTCGACGGACTACGGGAACAGATCGTGCTATGGGCGGTTCAGGATTTGAAGATCAAGCGGGAAGGGTTGGCTCGGGATGTACGGGTCAAGGATCCTATTCATTGGTTAAATGAGGTATCCAGAAAGGCGGCTGGACGAGAACTGGGTCTGCAAATTGTCGAGGTCTTTGATGAGCCGCAAGCGATTGTGTGTCAGGCATCGAAAATCGGTGCAACGATTATTTTCAGTCCATTGTCTCCGAAAGAGGTAAAGGTGCAGATATCAACCGGCAAAGGAAAACTGGATGTCCTGCGCACTCATCCACTCCATCAATATTCGCCCCATTGGGTTGTGTATGAGATGTCCGTCTTGAACGCCGGAATATTGTTCGACATTGAGCTGACACTTGCCTGGCAGGCTTTAACTGGACGGGAGATCGACGGTGCGGAGGTACTGTTCATGTATATTCAGGGTTGATCTCGCAGTGTTCGGATTAACACCTTCCATATATGGCAGCGCTTTGTGTAAATAATATATCCCAACCCTTGGTGCTCAGGAAACACCAGCCTGTTGAATGGGGGGAAGATCAAACTGGTTGAATTCCTTCCATGTACAAGGCACAACCAACAGGTCGTCCCCCTTGCCTTGGACGATCCTGTTCATCTGTTCAAAGAATTCCCTGGAATTCAAGTAGGCGATTGAAAAGCGTTTTTGCTCCTGTTCTCTATCATCATTTTTGACGGGGATCATGCCCAGGCGTCCGAGCAATTCCGCCCGGGTGAACTCGGACCGACGCATGGGAAAAGGCAATTCGTATTCTTGATCCTGATATTGAAGCACGATTCGGATGGTGGAATTTAACCGTCTCTGTTCAGCGACCTGATATTTTCGTAATCGCAGGGTTTGAATCCAGGCTAGAAAAGCAAATACTCCCCCAAAAACCCCGATGATATCCGAAGCATTGCTAATCCATTCCGGCATGGCTGATTACTCCTGAAAACGTAATGTACGGGTGATTTTCATGAGCGGCGCGTATCCTCCCTTGCTCTTCCAGTGATAGACCTGTGCCTGATCCACGGTTCCCCAAACAGCACCAAGCCCAAATACGAGTGCCAATGGCGCAGACAGGAAAATATGAACACGCTCAGAACCTACTTCGTCTTTGATTTTATCGATTGCTACGCTAAACTCTTGTACCAGTTCCGTCCACTGGGTGGACCGACTTTCGCTCAACCCCTTGACCGGTTTGTCCCCCGGGGTTTTAACAGTCGTGATCACGACCAGGTTGGCATCGATCTTCCTGTTTTCCAGGTAGTTGACCACATCCCGAACAGCCGGGCGGGAAATTTCGACCACGATCGCAACGTCGCCTTTTTTGAAAAGGATATCGGGCGCTGCTTTATTTTTCTTTTTTTTCTCACTTTTGGTTGCGGGCTTTGGTTTGGCCTTCCCAATGGCGTATGTGATCAACTGCCTGCCTTGTTGCAGGATCTTTACGCCGGCAGTTCCAATGGTGTAAATTGATGCACCCGCATCGATCACCGATTTGAGTTTGGGATTGATATGTTCGATAACCTCAAAGAATGCTCTTGCGTAGATTTGGATGTCCATGTTATTTCCTCGAGCGGGTTGAAGTGGGTGACTTATTCAAACCGGAAACAGGCCGTTGATTTGGGATAATACGTGCCTGTCCCATCCCGATTGTTGTATGATGACCTACACCTGAATAAAAGGCAAAACGGGCAAGGGATTGCATGACCACATCCGCGCCGTCCCAATACGGCTGCCACTTTTTAGGAACTTTAGCTTTGGGTAAAAGGGTAAATCCCACGGTTCCCGTAAAACCTGTCGCCGCACCACGTGTGCCTTCAGCAAATTCCCAGCGAACCGTGTTGACGGCGGTCAGTTCGCTGACCAGAATGCAATCTGCGAAAAAATTGGGCCAACGATCATCCAGCTGCATGACTTCAGGACAGAACGCGTTCCATTTTTTCCAAAGGCTGCGAAAGATTTGCTGGGGAGATGGGATGGAAATATCGTTTCCATTTGACCGAAATGCAGTTGGGGAAACGAACTCCATACGAACCTCCCTCGATTCTTGAAGATGCAAACTGTCTTGGGCTAATTCGATAAATGCGGTTTGTCCCGCCCAAGGATACTCTCGCGGATTGAGAGTATAACCTTCAATCCGAAAATCCATTTTGTAGAGGGTGAGAGTGTTTGGAAGATTCTTCAAAATGCTGGTCATGAGTACTTCGGAGAGATCCCCGCCGATGGTCGTCACGCGAAGCCAGCATTCTTGTCCTTCCCTTAACCAGTCTCCTGCTTTATGTGGACGTCCATAACGATCCAGTAGAGTGGAAACGGTAAAAGGCTTGACGTTGCTCCCATCATGTAGCGTCTTGGCAAGCTGCGGGTGTTTTCGCATGATTTGATTAAGGAACCACGCCTGTGCAGGCCGCCCCAATGGGCCAATGATGGGTGATAAACCTAAAGAGGTGAGAGAAATGATGGTTGAGAAGAACATTGGGAATGTAGAATAAATTATTTGATTTCCCTTGGTTAAAGATCGGTCGGAAAAGATGGAGGAGGTTAATACACAGCAGGGAAATCAATTGCATATTTTGGTGAAGGGGAAATTCAAATAACTATATTTGAGGTGAAGTTGTTATTTTTTACTATTACCTCTATTTATTGGTTTTACCCTTCTCACTCCGGCTTCGAAATAAGCCTCAATGAGAGTTGGTTGTGGGATTGCCCCCTCCTTGATATTGCCTTTTTCATCTCTTGTGGTTTGGGTATATTCCATTAAAGATTGGTTTGCAAAACCTGCCAATACCATACCGGCGGTCATTACTTTTGTACCGCCCGTAATATCTAGAATTACCTGCCGAGGGCGAGGATCAAGAGATTCCACATCCTCAGTTAAAATCCGATCCATCAGCTCAAAGGTCGAATACAAGTTAAAGGGCTCCACAAGGAATTCCTTGCCAACATAGATGTGAGCAATTTTGCTTTTGTATTCCTGTTGCAATTCTCTGGCAACTCCTAAAGAATCCTCGGTCGCAATCAACCAACAATGATGCAAAATTGGCAGGTGATAGTTAATGATGTCTTCGGAGGCCGCCTTATGTGACGAAACTAATAAAGCGAGCGCAATCTGCTTTTGAGGTTTAAGCTCATCCAATATATTCACTTAAATTGGCCGGGGTTTCACCAGCATTCTTCCAATGACAATGAAGATAACAATACCCAATGCCACCATTGCCAGCCAGAATCCTCCTTTTATGTTCACCGGGTCATTGAAATAATCATATGATGCTTGTAACACCAGTGTCAAAGCAGCGGTTCCGAGAATATAAAGCAGGACGGATCGTCCCGGATCAAAAAATGAACGTATGATTGAATTTGGATTTCTCACCATTGTTTCTCCTAACTCATTTCAACTTTGTGTAGAAGTTACTCAATCGGATAATGCATCTTTTTTACCCAAATTCTTGTGGTTCTATCTGGCAGAGTCGCCTCCAGATACTCGACGTCTGATTTTCGAGCTGGCGTATAACCTTTTGGAAAGACATGCTCACGGTGGAAGTATAACTTTTGTGTAGGCGCATCGATAGGTTGCACAAACTTACCATCATTGCTGATTTTTCCTTGCTTCCAAGTTGCACTTTTGGGAGGGGCTAGAAGGGTATCCAGATCTGCAGATTTTCCCCTTCCACCGCCAGACACATCCATGCCGTCAATTTCCATGCGTCCATAGCCACTGGACGTTTTCGCCCCGATTCCCTCATTGTATAAAGCCAAAGCAAGAATGTTAAACGCTGCACCTACTAGTTTTTCTGAAGGTCCAGATAAAGCAACTAAAAAACTGCCGCTTGCACTTAAAAAATGGATCGGGATGGGGCTATCCCAGTCGGCGGGTGGCACGTCATCTTTTTGGTAATACTCCTGATGATGCACCGTCACGACATCAACCACGAGTCCCAATTTGCCATCTGGCACATACAACGAGTCGTAAAAATTGATATAGCCGGCAATATTCTGGGTACCAAAAATATCCTTGTAGGCTTGTGTATCTTTATCCCAACCTTCCAGCGAATTTGCTGCATAGTGGGCCGCAAGCCCTTTCAATGCGCTACCCGGAATATACGGTACGCCGTAGGTGCGGTTCAAGGCGATGGAATTCTCAAGCGTTGCTTCAGCTCCCAGATTCACAGCCAGCCTACCCAACGTTTTGGCTACTTTTGACTCCACCCCATCAGAGGTAAGTGTTTCTTTCCATTTGGTATAAAAAATTTCATAGGCTTTGGTTATCTTGATTTGGGATGCCTGCTTCACCAGATTTCCCTTGGCCTCCACATCATCACTCTCAAGATACTTATCAAGCCATAAACCGGCGTTTGTACTTTCTACCGCCTGGATCGATTCTAATGCTTGACGACGAAACTGGGTCATGACCCGCCTCCCGCTTCAAGTTGATCTGTTGGTTTTATTTCCAGCACCGACTCGGCAAAGCGCTTGTACCACTTCAGGGCAAGCATCGTACGGCGGGTAAGGTACATATAATCGGATAATCCTGATTCGCGGCTTTTCTTTAAAAAGCTGCCCCGATTGGGTTCTCCCACAACTTCAGCAAGGTGATCCAATAATCGGTCATATGGATTGTTCTCTTTGTTTTTGCCGCGAGTGGACACAAATGCCAGTGCCTGTGCTAAACCTGCAGTTCGTACTAGGATTGGCAGTGTATAAGCCATTGAGCCATATTTTTTATGATCTGGCAGATCTTTGACCTTGGAGACTTGGTCATATATTTTGGCGGCGAATAGTTTTTCAAGTCTCATGGCTTTACCCTATCAGGTTTACTTTGCACAATCCACGCCCGACCGTTGCATTCCCGCCAAGTTGTAATTTGTTTTTGGTAAGCGATTTCACGGTATCAAAAACCTTATCCTTATTTTTAGATGCAACAACCATGCTGACCAAAACAGTTTCAATGGGCAACGCCTCTTCATACCATAACGCACCCTGTGCTACAGTTTTCTTATCTGCCTCCAAACGGATGCGTGCCGTGATCTCGGTGGCGGTTTCGAGCAAAAACGACAAATTATCATCAGAGATGATGCACAGTCGTTCTTGCATTATCTTGTGCCATTCAGAACCTTTTCCATACAAAGAATCTGCCAACCATTCTCCCCAATAATCCACTTCTTGGGAAGGCTTGCTGTCAAGGTCCAAGTCTTCAAGAATGACTTTTCCATCATTCAATTTCAGCGTCGAATTACTCGAGACCAAACAATTTTCCTCGCCAACATCGAATGAAGCGGTTTTGTTTAGAATCACCGCATCCCGGATCAAGCGTTTTAACAACAAAGGCGATGTGACCCAGGCAAACACGCCTTTCAAGCTCCGCACTGGCAGGAGCAACAAACGTGCATCGGTGAAAGTCACCGCGCCGGCAAATAGATCAGCTTCGCCTGTGCCGGGTCCAAAAATGCTGTTACGTTCCTCTTCGGGACAGGCGTCCCGAAGCACCCCTTTAATTGTTGTACCAGGCACAAACGGAATATCGGTTGCCTTTTCACGCGCGATTGGCTGGTCAATAACACCGACACCCTGTCCAGTTCCTGCATGGATGGGAGAGAGCGCTTGAATGAATAATAGTCTTGTGTCCATGAGTTTGTTCCTCCTTTATTTCAATCTCTTGAAAAAAGCTTCAATTACATCAATTTCATTGCCGACCACAGTACTGAGTGGATTAGTGCCTACATCACTCCTGGTTAGTTGCCAATTTATCGGATCTTGATTTTTCATTGGCTCCTTAATTTCTAGTCCATTTGGAGGCGTCGTTGGTGCATGTAGAATCGCAGCAAGACCAACTGCTTTTTCATTTGAGCACGCAATCGGTTTAAGAATCAACACACTCGATAATCGTTCATATTTTCTATCAGTTTCAGGGTCTGGTCTTCCTTGTATGGTAAAGGTCACATCGCCATCGTGTGGTAAGTGCATAAGCATAGGAAGTCCAAATACAGTGCGCGGGAATTTTTGTACCAGTTCAGCGTTCTCAACTTCTTCCGGTGTCCAGTTCATCGGTTTCCCAAGCCTGCGTCTCAGTTCATTGGCTTCAGGCCAGAGACTTTTCCCTAGTCTCTTGTTACGTTTTTGCCTAAAATTTTGATATTGGACAACCAAATTGTGCCAAGCTTGATTCGCTGAGGACGTAGCCGGTTTAGTAACCTTCAATTTCATTTCAGTGTTCAAATGAGGTACGCCTTCGTGCCACTTTCCCGAAACAACGTATTTACTTAATTCATTTTTCAGTTCTTTTTCTGCATTTTCAGAATTAACCAGGGAGAAATTGACTTTTTTGCCGTTTATATGTTTTTCCTTCAATTGCAGAGCGCCGAACCCTCTACGTGTTCGCCCACCAACACCTCCAAATGTTTCCCATGCCCATAAGGCAGCTTCAACCTCTTCTCCTAAACTGCTTGGATAAGAAATTTCTAAAACAAATTCAACGCCAATCTTTACGGCAGAAGTTTTTTGTCCAGCTTGTTTTAAGTCCTCCTTTTTGGGTTGAAGCGGAAAGGCAACATAAGAGGGGACAATACTTCCATTACGGGGTTGCGATATTAGTTTGTTTTTCCTGTTTTTAACAACTTCAAAAGGCTGATCGTCTGTACCAGGATTCACTAGTTTGACATTGATCTTGACCTGGGATGGTCCTGCTTTGCCTTCCTGGGCCGCCGAGCCCCAAATTCTCTCTTCTGCTTCCTTCATTTTTTCCAATTTACCTTCAAACTTTTCCTGTCCCCCACGAGTAGCGCGCCACCAAAAGCGTAGATGCCCCCGCACCTCTGAGCCGCGTACGGTTGTGATGGCATCGGGTTTTTGAGTCTCTGCGCCACCGCCAAATAAAGGTGTGATCAATTTGTAGGTGCGAGTCTGTTTGATGTTAGCTGGATTATTTTTAGGTGTGACAACAATTTCACCTTCAATCTCCTTGTATGATCTAGCCATGTATCACCTCCATCTTGCGTAGCATACCATCCCATGTACCGAGCAAGGCCAGCCCGAAGCCGTCGCGTTGAGATTGCTCGTCATCACCTATAGAATGCAACCAAACTTCATCTATAAAACTATCAATCCGGCTTTTATCTTCAAGGTTGATGAAATAAACGCCTCCCGCTGGGACCAGCCGGCGGGTTGGTTTGGGAGCGCCTCTGCCATTGTTAGCTGCATAATCCCAGCCTGAGATGGTCTGATAGCGTGGTAAAGCAACTGCCTGGATTTTTATTTTGTGTTTCGTTTCAAATTCTGGTGAAAGGTAGCCCTCCTTGAAGTAGGCGGGCGTGGCCAGTATCAAACGGCAATGACCGTCTTGTTTTATTTGATCCCTGATTTTCTGTGGGCACTCCGGCAATTTTGCCTTTTCGCCTTGGGCATTTTCCCAACGAATTACA
>DYGV01000135.1 GCA_020724505.1 Anaerolinea thermophila | reverse complement strand
TCTAGGTCGGGAGGCGCTGGCTTGCCTGCCCGCCTAACCCGTACTCACGTTAAATTATAAACAGGAGTAATGAAGCAACAATTATGCTAAAATTTTATAAACGTCTGATATCCAGGTAAAGCTCATGATCTCGCCAAACGATGAAGAGTATTTACTAAGCCGGGCATATATTCCAGAGCATTTGCCGGTTTTGATGGCACAAATCTCGCACGGAGAGCCATTTCTCATCGAGAATTATCTGGTCCTTCAAAAGGATAATTGGGTGATTTTTATTGGCTATCCCCTGGATCCACCTTTTCAATCAGAACATTGCACAAATAGTATCCATAAAACAATTAGAATGTTCAAGCCCGAATATTTGTGGTTTGTCGGCCCGGAATTTCCCATCGGAACGCCTGGGGAAATGCGCAATCAGTCCACGGACGAATATTTATTGCTGGATCTAAATAATTGGAATATCTCAGGACGGCTGAGGCGCGAAATCCATCAGGCGGAACGACACCTATTTGTCAGATATTCTCATCGCTACACATCTGAACATCTAAAACTGTCTGAAGAAATGATAGGTCGTCAAGAAATGCCGCCCTTGATCATTGAGTTATATCGTTCAATGCCCAAATATATCAACAACTGCTCTTCCGCGCTCATCTTAGAAGCGCGCTTGCATGATGGACAATTGAATGGATATTACGTAATAGATCAAGCAGCAAAAAAATTCGATGTCTATCTTTTAGGCGCGTATAGCCGAAACCCGTACATTCCACATGCCTCAGATCTACTTTTTTACGAAATGATTAAATTAGCTAAAGACAATCATAAAAATGCTATTCAACTTGGCTTGGGAGTCCATTCAGGCATCCGCCGTTTCAAACAGAAATGGGGCGGCAAACCATACTTAAAATATTGTTATGCCGAGTTCTATCTGGGAAGTCGCTTTTTTGAACCTTTTCGCAATATCATGGATGGGATCCTATGAATCTGGCAAAGATTTGGTCAAAAGAGCGCGATCTCAAAATGATTTGGCGATTGGAAAAAGATAATCGCACATCTTTCCTGGTTGGCACTGCACACTTTTTCCCTTACAGCTTCGCAACCTCGCTAAAGGCTCTGCTTAATCGGGTAGATATAGCGATCTTTGAGGGACCTTTAGATGAACAAAGCCTATCGCTCATTGCCGAACATGGCCGCGATGGTCAAGATTCCCCCAACCTAAAAGATCTATTGGACGAACGAGTGGTCAGGCAGATTGATCACCTACTTCGTAAGAGGTTAGATGGCTCAGGTGAAGAACTAATGATTCCACCCTGGACTAGTTCTACCCCGTATTTTGATCTCTATACGCGTGGTGTACGCCCTTGGCTGGCCATGTTTTCAATTTGGACTGCATACCTTGATTGGCGTTACTCAGTGGATCTGGAAGCTTTTCAATTAGCTCGAAGAAGCGGCAAAAAAATATGTTTTTTAGAAAGCCTCGAAGAGCAGTTAGAGGTTCTAGATGCTATCCCTTTACATCGAATTCTAAATCACTTTAACAGTGTGGCGAGTTGGAAAACTTACAAAGACAATTTCATGCGCTACTTCCTATCTGGCGACCTGACTGAATTGCTATCCTTGACCGATCATTTTCCAACCCGCACCCCCATCGTTATCAGTCAAAGAGATTGTAAAATGTTTGAACGATTATTGCCGTTTGTTGAGGAAAAGCCAACCCTTGCATGCGTTGGTGTGCCGCATATTCCTCGTCTCAACCATCTTTTTTGCCATGCTGGTTACGAAGTGAGTCAAGGTCTCTGTGATTACTGAGAGTGAATTGCAATTCGTCCACGAGAAAGCATACATTCCCGAACATCTACCAGAATATGTCACTTCGATTGTAGATGCCGAACCTTTTTTATTCAAAGATTTTCTTCTATATCGCCGCAAGAGAGGGATCGTCATTGTCGGTTATCCATTAAATTATTCGCTAAACGAGAAAAACTTGCAGCAGCCAAATTTAGATGTTCAGGCAATTGGGCAAACCATCAATCAGATTGTTGAACAATATAAACCCACGGAAGTATCTGCCATGGCGCCGGCTCTTCCACCGAATTTTACCGAGTGTCCAACCGAAACGGATTGGTTTTACTTTCTCGATCTAACGTCCTTCTCCCCAACGAAAAAGCTACGTAATCTATTGAAAAAAGCCGAACGCCAGTTGACCATTGAAGTGGGAAAAGACTTCCAACGCGAACACCACCGTTTGATGCAATTTTTCATCCGCAACCACGATCTAAACAAATCATCTATTACGATCTTCGAAAGAGCACATCATTGCTTGCGTTCGGAAACAGCTCTCCTTTTTAGCGCGCGCAACGCTCATGGCGAATTAGTTGCCTATTGCATCGGGGAATTAGGCGCCTCGCGTTGCGCCTTTTATCTGTTCAGCGTTTCTACTACACAGTCGCGCGTCCCCGGAGCTTCAGATTTGTTGCTCTATCGCTTTGTGCAAGAGGCTAAACAGACCGGAAAACAATTTATCAATCTTGGACTGGGCATAAATCCAGGGATCGCCTTTTTCAAGAAAAAATGGGGGGCACTCCCACTCCTAAAACACGTCCAATGGACATTCCAACCGACGATTGATGAGTGGTGGCAACATTTTTTACAATTCGACTTCTAAGCCCTCGCTTTATGCGCCGGGCATTTTTGCTTCGAACTTGTTCAAGAGCACTGGATAAAGTATAATTTCCCAAGGGGTGGGTCTGTGCTGGCTTGATCCAAACCTTCGATAGTCCAAGGATTAGAAAGCAGGTTCTGATGGCGACCAACGTATGCCCCCAATGCAAAACGCCTAACCGGGTGAGTGCAAAATTTTGTGCGGAGTGTGGAGCTCCATTATTGAGCGACCTGGGCGAGGCAAAGCCAGTTTCGGCGACTATTGCTCAAAGCCCTGAAGAAGCGACAACTGCTCCTCTGTCTGAGGAGGAGGTTATTTTAGCCGGGCGTTATCGTCTGGAATATGAACTAGGGCGTGGAGGGTATGGGGCGGTCTACCAAGCCTGGGATGCGAACCTGAATCGCCGTTGCGCCGTTAAAGAAAACCTCGACCCGTCCCTGGATGCATATCGTCAATTCAGCAGAGAAGCCAGCGTACTCGCAAATCTATCCCATCCAAATCTTCCGCGGGTAATTGACCATTTTGCCATCCCCGGCAAAGGTCAGTATCTAGTAATGGATTTTGTGGAAGGCGAAGACCTGGAGAGCATTCAACAACGCACTAAAATAGTCCCCCTGGATCAAGCCCTGAATTGGATTTTCCAGGTTATGGATGCGTTGGAATACTTACACAGTCAGGAACCTCCCATTATCCATCGAGATATAAAGCCGGCAAACATCCGTCTAACCCCCAAGGGAAAAGCGATGTTGGTAGATTTTGGTCTGGTGAAACTCTATGATCCTAAGATTCAAACCACACTAGGGGCGCGCGCAGTTACGCCAGGCTTTGCCCCACCCGAACAATATGGAAAAGGCAAGACAGACGCGCGCACCGACATCTATGCGTTGGGAGCCACGCTTTATACACTCTTGACCGGCGAAGAACCATTAGAAAGTGTTCAACGCGTGATCGGTGAGCCATTTGCCCCCGCCCATCTGGTGAATCCTCAAATTCCAGCCGCTGTTGGTCTGGTAATAGATCAAGCAATGGCGCTTGACCCAGCTCAACGCTTTCAAAGCATTCAACAATTTCGCGCCAGCCTGCAAGCGGCTAAAGCTTCCTACGACGCCTCCGTTGCTCTACAAAAAGGCCAAAGTCAACCCACGCAAGTCTCCTCGCCCATCCAGCCCACTTCGTTGGTCAGTCCATCGTTGGATAGCAGCCTCCATCCGGCGAGCGCCATACCCGCTGCCCAACCCGATTCTCGTCCGAGAACGCCCTCACAACCCAGGCCAGTCTCGCGCCCTCGATCAGGCCCCTTGCCGGAAAGCGGGAAAAAGGCGTTGAAACCGGCCATCATCGTTATATCCGTTGTGATCCTTTGCCTGGTGGTTGGGGCGCTGGCAATTGGGTGGATCGCCAATAACCCCCAGAACGCCGCCAGCTTGACGGCTACGGTGCAAATGCAACAAACCCTTGCTTCCAAAGTTGCAGCTACATCTACCGCTCAAGCCGAAATCCTGCGTAATTTAGCCAACACAAAAGCAGCGCTGACCACCACTCCCATCCCGTAAGCCTACGCCTGTCGGCGAGTTGATCCAAAGAGATTCTTCATCGGTTTGCAATAATCCTTAGGAGGAATAATGAGCATCCCACATCGAATTTCGATCATCTTGGCAGCCGCTGGCGTCGTCATTGCATTAATCGCGTGTAGTTTGCCCTTCACGACCTATCCTCCTGCGCCAACCCCACCAGAAGCCATACGAACTGACACGGTTGGGTTACCCCCCTCGGTCTTGACGCAGGTCGCCTCAACGCTTTTTGCGCCGCTTTCAGCAACTCTAACTCAACAGGCTGTCATTCTACCCTTGGTTACACTTCAGGCTGCTCCGCCGGCGACCGCTGCGCCAACGCGCACACAAGCACCACCCCCTGTCCAAACAGAACCTCCGCCAGCCACCCAGGTAAGCGCGCCATCGCCTACCGCTCAAATTACTTTCTCTGCGCCTTCTACTTCTGCCCCTACTGTTTTCACTGTTCCCAATCTACCTCCATCTGCAATCACCCAAGCTGCAACTTCGCTACCCGCTCAGCCCACCGCGTATCTTCCTTCATCCCCACCCAGCGGTTACAGCGCGCAATCTGGTGGCGCCTTTACTATTGCAGGGGTCAATTTACCCATCTGTGGCACGAGCATCGGTGCAAACTTTCTGATTTACAATCACAGCGGCTACGCTTTCGAATCACTGTCTTTGCAGGTCATTGACCTCAACACTGGAATTGAGGTGTACGGTCCAATAGTGAGCGATGCGCCGTTCAAATTCACTGACGAGACCTGTGCCACAGGCGGTATCGCTCGTTTGGAGAATGGGCGTGGTTTGTTCGTCGGTGGAGCGTTGAATAGCCCAGGCCTCTCCGGCCATACTTTGCAAGCAAATTTCCTCCTCTGCACCGGCAATGGCCTAAGCGGTCGCTGCTATCCCCGGTCAGTAGAGTTTGTCGTTCCTTAGGCAATCGTCTCGCCACGCCAATATGTGAATATATTCACAAAATTCCAGTACATATGTAACGACCCTCTTATAGCCTTCTATATTACAATTTGGGGTTGGAGCATTTAACCCCAAAATGTGCAGCGAAGCGTTCGGCGCGAGATGTTGTAAGCAGAACTATAAATGTGGCATCCTGAAACGATGGCGCGCCGAAACGCCCGATTATTTACGAAGGAATAATCCCCTATGAGCAATACCAACCTCCCACAATTTGATCCTATCCACGATGTACTTAGCTATGGGCGAAATCCGTTGGATACGTTTTTCTCCCCCAATAACGTTGCTTTGATTGGCGCGACCGAGACCCATGGCAGTGTTGGCCGCACCCTGATGTGGAACCTGATAAGCAACCCATTTGGCGGTGCTGTATTTCCGGTGAACCCTAAACGCGCCAGCGTTTTGGGCGTCAAAGCTTACCCAGATGTCGCTTCACTGCCAGAGCCAGTAGATTTAGCAGTCATTGTCACGCCAGCTCCTACCGTGCCGGGCATTATTAAAGATTGCGCCAATGTCGGCGTAAAAAGCGCCATCA
This sequence comes from Anaerolinea thermophila, assembly GCA_020724505.1. Taxonomy (GTDB): domain Bacteria; phylum Chloroflexota; class Anaerolineae; order Anaerolineales; family UBA4823; genus RBG-16-57-11. Next base: position 5,527 of record DYGV01000135.1, on the reverse strand, counting down.
TTATTTCCGCCGGCTTCAAAGAAACTGGGGCCCAAGGGGCTGAACTGGAACGGCAAGTGTTAGAATATGCACGCCCCGCTGGGATGCGTATCATTGGGCCGAATTGCCTGGGGGTGATGAGCCCCGTGAGTGGTCTAAATGCCACCTTTGCTGCGGCGATGGCGCGCAAAGGTAAGGTCGGGTTCATCAGCCAGTCGGGGGCTTTATGCACAGCCGTTCTGGATTGGAGCCTCACGGAAAATGTGGGCTTCAGCCACTTTGTATCTATCGGCTCGATGCTAGACGTTGGTTGGGGCGACCTGATCTACTACCTGGGAGATGACCCCAACACAGAAAGCATCGTCATCTACATGGAAACCATCGGTGACGCGCGTTCCTTCATATCAGCCGCACGAGCGGTCGCCAACAACAAACCCATCATTGTGATCAAGCCAGGGCGAACGGAAGGCGCGGCGCGCGCTGCGGCGTCGCATACCGGTTCATTGACTGGCTCTGACGAGGTGCTGGATATGGCTTTTCGCCGTGCCGGCGTGTTGCGGGTAAATTCGATCGCCGAGCTGTTTTATATGGCCGACCTGCTCGCCAAACAACCGCGGCCGGCCGGCAATCGCTTGACTATTCTCACCAACGCCGGCGGGCCGGGCGTCCTGGCCACCGACGCGCTGATCACCAACGGCGGCGAATTAGCCCAGCTTTCCCCAGAGACAATGCAAGCTTTCAATGAACTTTTACCGGCAGCCTGGTCTCACAACAACCCCGTTGACATTCTCGGCGACGCCAGCCCGGAGCGCTATGCGAAAGCCATCGAAATCGCAGCCAAAGATCCTAATTCAGATGGCCTGTTAGTCATCTTGACCCCACAAGATATGACCGATCCTACTGCCACCGCTGAAAAATTAGCCCCCTATTCGAATACCCTCGGCAAACCGCTGCTCGCCAGTTGGATGGGCGGCGCTAGCGTGCTGGAGGGAGAAAAAATCCTGAATCGGGCGAACATCCCTACTTTTCCCTATCCAGATACTGCGGCGCGCATGTTTGACTATATGGCAAACTATGCCAGTATCCTCCTTCGCCTGTACGAAACACCAACGCTAGCTGCTTATAGCCTCGACCGCCTGCCAGATAGTCAGTCCGCTGCTGAAATCATCCAGCACGCGCGCAACTCTGGGCGTACGCTGCTCACTGAATATGAGTCCAAGCAACTGCTTGCTGCCTATCGCATCCCAACCGTCGAGACGCGAATCGCAAAAACCGAAGACGAAGCTATCCACGCTGCTGAGGAAATTGGCTATCCGGTGGTGCTAAAACTGCATTCAGAAATTATCACCCACAAAACCGACGTCGGAGGCGTTAAACTTCACCTAAAAGACGCTCAGTCTGTCAGGGCGGCATTTCGTGAGATAGCTCAAAACGTTCGCGACAAGATCGGGGAAAAAGATGCCCGCGGCGCAGAATATTTCCTTGGCGTTACGGTTCAACCCATGATTGACCTTGAAGGGTATGAGCTGATCTTGGGCAGCAGTATTGACGCTCAGTTCGGTCCTGTAATTTTATTTGGTCTTGGCGGTCAATTGGTTGAGGTCTTTAAAGATAGCGCGTTGGCTTTGCCCCCATTAAATACCACGCTGGCTCGTCGAATGATGGAACGGACGCGTATCTATACAGCGCTCAAAGGCGTCCGCGGCCGTAAACCGGTGGATTTGGACTCACTGGAAAGATTGGTGGTGCGCTTCAGCACCCTCATTAGCGAACAGCCCTGGATCAAAGAACTGGATATTAATCCGCTGCTGGCTTCGCCTGAGCGTCTGGTTGCACTGGATGCGCGCGTGGTGCTGCATCCTCTCGACATGAGCGAGGATAAATTGCCGAAGCTGGCGATCCGCCCCTATCCATTGCAATATATCTATCATTGGACGGCAAAAGATGGCACCCCGTTGACCATTAGACCTGTGCGCGCCGAAGATGAGCCACTGATGGTAAAGTTCCATCAATCTCTATCAGACCGCAGCGTTTATATGCGATTTTTGCATCCTATGCTTCTTGACCAGCGTGCAGCTCATGAACGCCTCTCGCGTATTTGCCACGGAGACTATGATCGCGAAATCGCTCTGGTAGCCGAGCGTACATCTGCCGGGGAAAATGAGCTTCGCATATTAGGGGCCTCGCGCATGACCAAACTCTATGGCGCCAATGCAGCTCGTTTTAGCATACTGATTAGCGACTGCTGTCAGGGGTTGGGGATCGGCGGGCAGATATTGCATTGTATTATTGATGTTGCCCGAAAAGAGAAATTGGGGCGGCTTGAAGCTGTGATGACCCCTGACAATATCCCGATGCAGAGATTATGTCAAAAATATGGTTTTACCTTCAGCCAGACTGAGGACAAGCTGATCAAAGCTGAGCTAATCTTATAGCGTTACAGATTTCTATGCCTTTCCGCGAAGGATTGCCAGACAAGCGCGTCTGGCAATCCTTTTTGGCATGTTTAGATAAATTGGCAATTGATATTTTCACTAAATCAATTTATAATCATAAAAGCCTAGCTCTTCTCTCAACCAACCTTTTTTGAAATGTTAAACGTTTGAGGGCTTAACTCTGAAGATACCCACAAGTAATGAAAAACAGGAATTTTTGCCCTAAAATCGGGGAGGGGAAATCATGAGCGATACAACGCGTACAAAAGCCACGCCGCAACTGATCGCCCTCACAGTGATCGGTTTCCTTCTGGGATTATTCATCGGTCTGGTAATTTTGGGCTGGTGGTTATGGCCGGTCAAATGGCAAGGCGGTTCATTGGAAGTTGTTGACGCGGCGATTCAACAGGAATTTTTACGCGCTGCAATTGATTCATACGCCTACCGTCCAGATGAGACCCTGGCGCTGTTGCGCTACCAAGCCTTGGGCGAGCGTCAAGAAACCATTCTAGCCCAAATCTATGCGAATCCACGCAATCAAAACACACGCGATATCGAAAGGTTTGCCGCCGCAGTTGGAGCAGAAGCCGCGCTAGAACAAGAACCGCTTGCTGAAGTTACGCAACAGCCCACCGGTCCGGCGCAGGGTGGTTTGGTTGAACGCCCCAGGCTCTATGCGTTAGCTGCTTGCGCGGCCGTCATCCTTATAATCGCGGCAGCGCTAATAGTTGTTGTTCTCCTCACCCGTCGTAAACGGAGATCAAAAACTTCGCCAACCCAAGTTGAAGCAGCGATTGCTTCAGAATTAAGAGCCGAACCGCAGCAGACTTCCGAACTAGCCGCAGAAATGGCATCCGCCGATCTGGCACCTCCCGAAATGGGCGAATTGCCCAATTGGCTTCAGCCCTCTGCCCCTGAAAGCTATGAAACCATCCGTCTTTCGGAGGAGGAGATTTTCCCACAGGCTGGTGGAACAGGCAACGCAGTAACCTCAGAGGGAAGGGAGATAATTGCGGAGGCCGAATTGTCGGACGAAGATATTGCTGCAATCACCTTCCAGGGTGCTCCGGAAACGGGTCTGATAGACGAGAGTTATCTGCCACAAGTTGCGCCCCACGAACCCCCTCCCTCAGAGGCTGAAACGCCATTGGTTGAAGAAAGCTGGCTGCAATCTTTCGAAGCGACCAAAGATCAAGAAGCATTCCAAGAAGTCGAATCTTTTTCTCCTGCTGAAGAGTTTATCTATCAGCCTTCTGAGTCGCCAAGCGCTGATTCTATAGAAGCAACCGAAGAAGTAGAAGTCAGTGAATTAGAGACCCCTGAAGAAACCTATGCGAAATTCAGTCAGGATATCCAATACGTTGAGGGCATTGGTCAGGTATATGCAGAAAAGCTGCGCGCCATTGGTGTGACTACGCCGCTGTTATTGCTAAGAAAAGGCGCCACAGTAGAAGGACGCCAGCGCATTGCTCAAGAGGCTGGGATTAGCGAGAAACTGATTCTAAAGTGGGTGCAGACGATTGACCTGTACCGCATTAAAGGGATAGACAACCTATACGCTGCATTGCTGGAATCGATCGGCGTGAAGTCCGTCGCGGATCTGGCAGAAAATCAACCACAAGATCTCTATCACAGACTCTCTGCAACAGCAGTTGAGAAAAACATCCCCGCTCAAATGCTCAAGCTTGGAATCATCAACAACTGGATCTCACAAGCAAAGGTTTTACCTCGCGCCATCCAATATTGAGCAAGTGGATAGAGCCGATAATTCCCTCTAACAGAGAGCAGGCATCGGCATACAGGAGGATTATGTGAATATCCGCTATATACTTATCCGTTGGATCATCAGCGCCATAGCTATCCTGGCGACCACCTACCTGATGCCGGGGATAACCATTCAAGGCAATGGCATCCTTGCTGCTCTCGCTGTGGCTTTTATTCTGGGTCTGGTCAACGCGATTATACGCCCCATATTAGTATTACTTTCCTGTGGCTGTATTGTCGCTACGCTGGGTTTATTCATGCTGGTAATTAACGCCCTGACCTTGATAATTACCAGTCGCATCAGCCAGGCTTTTGGGGTCAATTTTTATGTGGACGGCTTCTTGCCTGCTTTATTTGGCTCCATTATCATCAGTGTTATTACCTGGTTGTTATCTCTCTTCCTGATCGGAGAAGACGAGCGCGGCTAAAAGTTCAATAACCAATAAAATTGCAAGCTTATCTCATCTTGCACTCTCGCTTCTCCTGTGAGATACTCGCCGATAATCCAGGCGTCAGATGCTGAATGTTGTTTAATTCCAAGCGCTCTCTCAGGAGGATGCTCTCATGCCCGCCAGACGGCCTCCCCAACCATCAAAAGACGATCACGTGCAAAGCATAGGATCGCAAGTTGACTCCGAACCGCGCAAAGCCGAATATTTCGATCACCGCCCGGAAAATTTCCTGTCCGTCTTTGAAGAAGCCAACCGCATAGCCAGCATGACCAGCCTCGAGGATCTGCTAGAGCAGATGCTCGATCTCATGATCCGTATCTCAGGCGCGACGAATGGAACCCTGTATCTAAGGGACGCCGAAGCGCGACAACTCATATTCATGGTCGTTCGAGGCGACGTGGAAGACAGGCAGTTAATCGGCCAGCGCATGCAGGAGGACAAAGGGATCGTCGGCGCAGCATTACAAAGCAAGGCGCCAATTGTGATCGAAGACCTGTCTTGCGACCCACGTTGGTACCGAGAGATACGCCCTGAGCTAACCGCGCGACTACACAACGCCATCACCCTGCCGCTGCTCCTGAACGGCGTGCCCATCGGCGCAGTTCAAATATTCAACTATACGCGTGCAGAAGTGGAGTTGTTACAACTTTTAGGCAGTCGAATGGCGTCAGAAGTAGACAAGGTTCTGCTACTGGAGAGGAGCCGCCGCACCAATCAGCGATTGCAAGAGCTGGTAGATGTTATGGGACGGATCGGCGCCATCCTGGATCGCGACCAGCTTTTGGCAAAACTCACCGAAGATGCAACCCAGTTGTTGGGCGCTGAAAGCAGCTCAGTCTTTTTGGTCGATTCAACGAATGAGAACGGCGCTGTACTGCTTTCTCGTTCATCCCAGGG
>DYGV01000134.1 GCA_020724505.1 Anaerolinea thermophila | reverse complement strand
CACCGAATTTGGCCGCAAGTAGGAGAGTTTCGTCGCCTGCGCCACGGCGGCTTCGATTTGGGCGCGCAGCTTGCGCGTGCTCCATCCTTCGGGATGTTTCACGTAGAAGATCGGGGTGCCGGTGTCCTGGCAGATGGGCGTTGAATTTAGACGCGAGATTTCGACGTTCCGAAGGATTGTCTCCAGCGCGCCGCGCGCGGCTGAGCCTGGCGCTTCGTTTTCCAACGCTTTGCGCAGGGAAGCTTCAACATCCGCTGGCAGGTCGGTTGCTGCCAGGCGGATTAATTCGAGGATTTGTGGGGTAATATCATACATGACTGCGCCTCCGTCTTATTTCGTTGGTTCTTATTGTACTACATGCTTAAGGTCAGGCTGGCGACGCGCCGGGATAAACAGAATCAGGCTTAACGGCCCTGCCAGCAACAGCCACATCGCGCCTTGCAGTCCAATCTGCCCGGCGACCCAGCCCACCATCCACACCAGCGCGCTGTCCAACAGACCAGTTATGGAGTTGATTGCCATCACCGTTCCTGAGCGCCCGGGCAGCGCAGCGTACGCTTCTCCTTGCAACACCTCATACCAGCCCAAAGTCGAGAGGCGCAGCGCCAAAGCCAGCACGATTTTTGACCATACCCACGGCGTCAGCAGCCAGGCGGCGTACCCCACGCCGACGATCCAGGCGGTGAGGCGCACCAATCGCCTACCATCTACCTTCTCTAGGATGGGGATTAAGAGGATATTTGCCAGCAGACCCGCAGCCATCAATGCGCTCATCATGAAGGCAACTTGCGTTGGTGCTAATCCGACGACATCGCTGAAGTATAAGGCGGAGTAGCTCAAGAATACGTCCAGCAATAGATCTGAAAAATTCAACAGGATCAGCCAGCGCATCAGATGGGTATTGCGAACTGCCTGCCACAGGCCGATGAGCAGAGAGGAGGGGGCTTCAGCCTCGCCAGGGTGAACCCTGTCCACCAGCCGCTGCTGGCGAGGAGGAAACCTGCTCGTCAGCAAAAGCAAGGTGAGCGTAAACGCCGGAACAGCAAGGATCCAATAGCTGACCCGCCAGCTTAGCCCCTGCGTGAAAACGGCTGCGACAAGAAGCGGGCCGGCCAGATTGCCCATCGAGCCGGTCAGAGTCCAGCGCGCCATCATCTGTGGTTCGCGGCTGGGGTTTAGATCCATCAGGGTAGCCTGGGATAGCGTTACAAAGGCGCCGCTTGCCAGGAACGAGATGGTCATGGCGAACAAAGCAACCGGGAAAGTCTGCGCCATCCCCAACAGGATGACTACCCCGACCAGAGACGATCCGCCGAGGATCACCAGGCTCTTTCTCAGCGAAGTGTCCCCAGCCAGCATGATTAACGGCTCAAAGATCGAGCCGAGCAAGCCGGGAAGCCCTAACAAGATGCCCGCCTGCGCATAGGTTAAACCCAAATCATTCTTGATATATGGAAACGCTGCGCCTTGAACCCCATAGTGCAGCTCATCAAAGAATTCGATCAATAGAAACAATAAAGTGAGTGGGAAAGCGATCCGTAACCCGCGCGCTCTCGCCATCAGGAACGCAATGTTTCGCTTATTCATGAACATCATCCTCCAGGTCGGTCTGATTCAATGGTTGTAATGGCGCGAGATGAATGCAGGCGCGTGACGCCTGCCTCGCCAGTCAGAGAAGACCCTTTTTGAAAACAACCTTGAATCGCCTGGGGGCGGGGCGCGTGGATGGGGGAAAACCGTTAAGACTTAACAGGGTGGATGAAAGATCTCGTACATAGGGCTGATTATATCTCAGGAACGGACTTGGCTGGAATCAATCACGTTTGATCAATTCTCTTGGCGTGGAACATGTTTTAGCAGCCAGTCCACTGCTCCAGGCGTTGACCACCAGTTGCTGTATTGCATACGAGCGTATTCGGCGGCATATCTCTGTTCGCCGAATATCCAGAGTTCTTCCTCTTCGCTGGAGATAGGTCTTTTTCCGCTGAGGTAATCTGGAACGTATTCATTGAAGCGCAAGGCCTTTTTCAGCAAGCGGCGGCTCTTTGGGGTATCGCCATATTTACGGAAAGCGATCAGGGCGCGAGAGTATGCAAAGTCAGGAAAGTAATCATCCTCTTCACTCTGGATCAGCTTTTCCGCTTCGTCGTCCCTCTTTAGTTGTAGAAGCAAGTTTAAGGCGCTAAGCCGTGCGCCATATTCATCATACGCGCCCATCTCGACGAGTTTCAGGTATTGATCCAGCGCTTCTTCCTTGCGCCCCATGGTTTCCAGCGCCTCTGCCAGAAAGGCGCGAGCGCGCAGGTAGGGGATCGCCTCTTCGAACTCGGAGATGCCCCCCTCTGCCCTGGCCATGACCTCGGGGGTGAACAATCGCTCGCCGGCGCGCACCCCTTGCTCCAGATATGAGATGGCTTCATCCGCCTCCTGACTTTCTTCCGCCAGCACGGTGTAAGCTTCAACGCAATCTGGCGATAGTTTTAACGCCTGGCGTGCCAACCGAATGCGCTTCTTGCTATTCGTTTCTAACCAGGCTTGATGGGCTATGGCGTTTGCGCGGCGTAAATCTTCGTCGAGTTCCAGATATGGGCCTTCATCTTCTTCGTCCAATTGCGGCAGGCTGACCGCGATGGGGTAGTTGAAACGTAAGCGAACCTCTCCATCGTAAGTATGGACGACAATTTCAGTTTGCATGGGCTGATAGTCGTGAAAATCGCCTGGTTGCAGGCGTTTGACAAAGATTGGAATTGCCTTGAGCAATGCTTCATATAGGATCAACTCTTCCTTGGGCGGCCGCTGAACTTCTTCGGTTGTTGTGATCAAAGGCAATGGATAAGCGCGACGATTGGCGACTTCCCAGCCATACTTTTGGATGGCTTTGAGGTCTTGCGGCGGCATATCCTCTTTGCGTTCGAAAGAGAGGGAATGGAGGCCTAAGGGGGGAATATTTTCTTCGATCGCATCTGGCTGGCTGTAAATCCGGATCAAATCGTCCAAATGATAATACAGTACCAGGCCGAATTCCATACCACCTCCGCCCATCAGCGTTACATAACAGGTTTTTCCAGGCGGGTCATATTCCACCGCGAAGGGTTGTTCATCCGTCAGGAATTTCCAGGGCGCGGCGCGGTAGTAGCCGGCGGCTGCCGAGAATAGTTCTGCGATCATTTCTGGGGTCGTCCCCGCCACCGAGAGCAGGCCGGACGTTTCCGGCATGAAGCTGTCCACGAATTTGTAAAATTGCTCGATAATTTGATCCACCAGTTCAGGTTCATTCCCCTCCGCGACAGCGATGCCTATTTTCTGAAGCACCGGCGACAGGCTTTGGATCAGTTCAGGCTGTTCGATGAGAATCTCTGCTGGGCGGTACGCAACCTCGCTTACATTTTCTAAAGGTTTAGTAATGGCATTCAGGACGAATTTTTCGATCAAATTCGGGGCTGGTCGTTTGGGGTAAACCTGTATATTCAGGATGGTTTGATGCGTCAGATCCAGCAAGACTAACAAGCAGGGCTGCTCTATTGCCAAGGAATCCTGAATGGCGAGAGATTTAGCTTCCCGCAGCGAAAAATACCAACGATCCGCCGTTTGGGGCAAGGCGGATGCGGAAGATCGTTTTTTAGCCATAGTTGTTCTCTGTCTTGGGCGACTATAAGGGTGAATACACTGAATTTTCCATGTTAGAATTATAACGGTATAGGTGGTTTGTTTGGAGATAAATTCCTGCTGCAGTGGTAACTGCTCGCCACCTACAGATTATTGGGGTTTGAAATTTAAAGCCCTGCCCTTAAATCTTCGCCAGAATAGCCTGGTGGATAACCTGCGGGAGGGTCGGCTGAGCAGACACCTACAGAGGTAAATTGGAGCGGGAATTTTGCCTCCAGATTATGGATGCCGTAACGATTGAATTAGGTTGTACGTCATATAAGATGACAACACAAAACCAGGGAGATGACCTTCCGGCAGATCGAAGCTTGTATAGCCGCAAGATTTTGGTCGCTATTTATGAGCAATATAGCGAAGAGCTTTACCGTTATGCTTATCGGATGCTGGTAGATAGCGACCTGGCGGAGGATTGTGTATCCGAAACTTTTAGCCGCTTCTTGCGCGCTGTGCGAGACGGTCTGGGGCCGGTGGAAAATGTGCGCGCTTATCTTTATCGCATCGCCCATAACTGGATCACCGATCATTTCCGCCGCCAGCCCCTCCCCTTGGTATCACTGGATTCGGAGCGCCACGAGGAGCCAGATGCCAATCCATCCAACGTGGTTGCTGTGCAGTTCGAGCGTGAACGGATCCGTAAAGCGTTGTTAATGTTGCCGCCTGAACAAAGACAGGTGATTGAGTTGCGCTTTCTGGAAAATTGGGCTCACAAAGATGTGGCAGCGGCTTTGGGAAAGAGCGAAGAGGCGACACGGGCGTTACAGCATAGAGCGTTGATTGCGCTGAAGCGTTTGCTAATCAAGGAAGAATGACATGAACCCGAATTTTGAGTTAGATGAAGTAGATCCGATCCTGAGGCAATATTTTGATCTGCTGCGCAGCACGCCTCAACGGGATGTATCCGCGGCTGAAGCCAGCCGAGCGAAATTCCTTGCTGAACTAAACGCCCTCTTTCCAGCAACCGTACCGCTGGTGGAGGCGGCGCCGCGCCCTCGCTCCCGCCCTGCTCCTGAAAGACGAAAGGCTCAGAGACCAGCCAGCATTTTTGCCAGGCCGTTGTTTGCTTATGCGCTGATCGCAGTTCTGGCGTTGCTGGTCTTGTTTGCTGGTGGGATCGTCACCGCGCAGGCGGCGGAATATGCTTTGCCCGGCGATGGGTTGTATCCGGTGAAAATCGGTTTAGAGCAGACGCGGCTGGCGTTAACCTTCAGTCCAGAACAGGAAATAAATTTGTACATGGAGTACGCCAGCCGGCGTCTCAATGAAGCGGAAGCGTTGGTGGAAATTGGCCGCGTCGAAGATGCGGAAACGATGTTGATGGAGTTGCAGGTGTATGTGCAGAAAGCCAACAACCTGCAGCGTCTGGTGAGCGAGAAAGACGCGCGGCGCGGGGCGATTCTGCGTCATCGCATCGAAAATCGCGTGGTGAATTTTGCTCATATCTTGGTGCAATTATCGGCGGCGGCGCCGACCACCTTACAGCCGGTGGTGGAAAACGCGGTGGACACTTGGACCGGGATGTTCCCTTCGGCTGACGGATCCAGTATTTTAGACCGCAAACCCAGCGGCGAGAATGGGGAGGATAATAACGGCAACGCAGATAACAACAGAAATGACAACCCGCCGGGCGGGAACAGCAACGACAACACGAACAGCGCACCCGGTAATTCCGGCAACAGCAACGGCTCGTCGAACCGCGGCAATTCGAACAATAACGGCAATCCTGGCGGCAACGATAATAGCAATGATCATAACAACAATGGTAGAGGCAACAACGATCGGGGCAACGATAACCCGGGGAAGGGACATAACGATAACGACAAAGGAAATAACAAAGGCGGCAAGAACAAATAAGTCGTAGCGCTTGTTCTTGTTTCGTTGTTCTTTTAGCGGTTGACTGGTGAAAAAAACGACTGGCGCATGAGGTTCATACAAAGTTACCTTCGCCGCGAAGTAGTTCTTGTGGACTCTGCGCCAGCGATCAATTGGCGCACAGCGGCGTTGACGTTGGTCTTATTTGGAGTGTTTCTGGGGGCGATGGCTTTGGTGCAATTTTCCACTCCAGATATGCCGGACAATGATGGGTATTATCATATCCGCCTGGCGCAGATCATGCGTATCCAGGGGCTGAAACCAAATTTCCCCTGGTTGCCGCTCACCATTCTCAATCCACGCGAGTTTTACGATCACCATTTTCTCTTCCATGTTGGATTGATCCCGTTCACGTTTGGTGATTTGCGCCTGGGCGCGAAATGGGCCAGCGTGGTATTTGCCAGTCTGGCATTTTTGAGCGTGTGGTGGCTGTTGCGCGGGCAGCGTGTGCCTTATTCCTGGTTGTGGGCACTGGGATTGTTGGCGGTTTCTCAAGCCTTCCTTTACCGCATGAGCATCACTCGCGTTCAATCCTTATCCCTGACTGTGTTAGCCTGGGGTTTGCATTGGATGCTGAGCGGCAAATATATACGTTTGCTGCCCCTGGCGTTTCTGTACGTGTGGCTGTATGACGCTTTCCCTCTGTTACCTATAGCAGCGGCTTTGTACGGGGTAGCCGTCTGGCTGACGGAGAGAAAGATCGAATTGCGCCCCTTGCTCTATGCCGCAGTCGGCGTCGCCGCTGGCTTGCTGATCAACCCCTATTTCCCGGTTAACTTGGTGTTCATCTACCGCCATCTGTTGCCAAAGCTGGCTGAAACTACAGCGGTGCAGGTGGGCAATGAATGGTATCCGTACACCACGCGCCAATTGCTGGAAAATTCCCCGCTGGCTTTGTTGGCTTTCATCGGCGGCGTCATCGCCTTAGGGTTAAATGATCGCCGCATGGATGTTCGCTCAGCGACAAGTCTTTTGTTGACGATATTGTTTGGTTTGATGCTTTTTCAATCTCGTCGCTTTATCGAATACCTGCCGCCGTTTGCGCTGATCTTCGCAGCTTTTGCCTGGACGCCGCTCTTAAACCGGGCGTCGCCAACGGAGACGTTGCGCTGGGAGCGAGCGCGTCAGGCGACATCGGCGCTGATCTTAGGGGCACTGGTCGTTTTAGGTGCCTGGCGGATGTTGCCCGCCGCGGCAGAAAGCGTCCAGGGATCCAAACCGTATGACCTTTACGCCAATGCCTCGGCATGGTTGATGGAGAACACCCTACCAGGGGAGCGCATTTTTCACACCGATTGGGATGACTTCCCGCGACTGTTTTATTACAACACCCAGAATACTTATATCGTAGGCCTCGACCCGACCTACTTGCAGCTCTATAATCCGGAACTTTATGATCTGTGGGTAGATATCACGCAAGGCGATGTGGAATTGCCCTCTCAGGTGATTTTGGAGCGCTTTGGTTCGCGTTATGTCCACAGCGACCTGTTCCATGAGGATTTTATTGACCAGGCTGAGAATGATCCCGCCATGCTGGAAGTCTATCGAGACGATCAGGCGGTAATTTATCTCATATCATCACCTCCATAGGCTCGGCCTGTCCCTCTCTACCGGCGTAAAACGTCCTGCAGGTGGCTCTAACAAAAACCTGCGGGATGTTTGGAATCCGCGGCGCAAATTGTATTGCAAAGAAGCAGATGCTGGTATAATCTTATCTGAAAAATCGAAGCTGCATCTGACAAAACCAGGCAATCAGGATTACTAGGAGGGCATGATGGCGAAACTGATAGATGTCGAAGGCATTGGCGAAGTTTATGCGCAGAAACTCAAGGCTGCCGGAGTGGGCAGTGTAGAAGCCCTGTTGAAAGCAGGGGCCACGCCCAAGGGGCGCCAGGAACTGGCAGAAAAAACTGGAGTGAGTGAAAAACTGATCCTGGAATGGGTCAATCATGTGGATTTGTTCCGCATACGCGGTGTGGGTTCAGAATATTCCGACCTGCTGGAAGCAGCAGGGGTAGATACCGTGCCAGAGCTGGCTCAGCGCAACCCGGAACACCTGCTGGAAAAGATGGCAGCCGTCAACGCGGAAAAGAAGCTGGTGCGTCGCCTCCCAGTGCTATCGCAGGTGCAGAGCTGGGTAGAACAGGCAAAGAGCCTGCCTCGTCAAATCACCTATTAGGGGCGCATCTATCGCCAACGCCGCCGAAAGGGCGTTGGGTTAGGAGCGCCACAGCAACTTTTGAATACCTGAAGAGTCGGTTATCAGCCGACTCTTGGCTGGCTTTCGATTATAATATGCCGCTGAGGTATCAACGGCATGCCAGATTTGTTCTCCAATCGGGAGCCGGCGGTCGTTCGATCGGTAGGAATTAATTCGGGCCTAGTCAACCACAGTCCAACGTTGCGCGAAAGACCCGATCAACGACGCGCCTCCTCCTTGCGACAGACGAGAAGTCAGCGAGCCGTCAACCTGGGGTTGGCGGCTAATATTATCTTAGCCTTGCTGAAGACCAGCGTTGGAATCCTGGGCCATAGCCCGGCGCTGCTGGCGGAAGGCGTAAATTCCTCTTCGGATGTGGCGTACTATTTGGTCGTTGCCATATTTATGCGCCTCTCCATCAAACCTGCGGACGAGAGCCATCCTTACGGCCATAGTCAACTGGAGAGTATCGCCTCTCTGGTGGTGGGCGCTTTTATTTTGACCACCGGTATCGCGGTTTTCTGGGATTCGATCAATAATGTTTTCGATCTGGTTTCTGGCCAGGCCATTTCAGGCGGCGCTTCTGTTCTGGCGTTGTATATCGCCCTGATCACCGTCGGGGTAAAAATCTTCCTCTACATGTATACGCGTCATTTGGGCAGCCAGACGAACAACCCGGCGGTCAGCGCTTTGGCGTACGACCACCGCAACGATGTATTCTCCGCTTCTGCGGCGTCGTTGGGTATCTTCCTGGGACGACAGGGGCTACCCTGGGTGGATCCGCTGGTTGGAGCGCTGGTGGCGTTGTTGATCTTACGCACTGGCGTGGAAGTGTTGCGCCAGTCTTCGGCAGAGTTAATGGATGCCGTGCCCAGCGAGGAGCTGGCACGGCAGATTACCCAGTTGGTGGCGACGATCGAAGAGGTTAAGAGCATCGAGGAGGTGCACGCCCATCGCTTCGGACCTTATATCGTCGTCAATCTGACGATCGGCGTAGAAGGCGAAATATCGGTGGCTGCTGGGGATTGCATCTCCACTGAAGTGGAAAACCTAATTTATGAAAATTTAGACCTGGTGCGGCGCGTTTATGTTCATTATCACCCGGTTACCTCTCCTGATCCTTGCCAGACTTCCTTATGAAGAATAGCCGTTCTTGCATCGAAACCTTTTTGCTAAAAATGCAGCGAGGCGGTGTTATCAACTCTGAAGCCGGCGCGCGATGTCTGTATTGGTTTGGAAACTGACCCCGGGCAATACAAGCCCAACTTTGACGCCGGTGACTTTGTCGCAACCGGCCGAAACGTTGGATGAATCTTCCCGCCTCCTACCGGGTGGAGCGTATACGACTTTCCGCACTTATGAGGGCTCAAAGGCGTTATGTCTGGGCGAGCACTTCCGCCGCCTGGAAGAGACCGCGAGGCTGGCGGGTAAATCGGTTCAAATAGACGAAGGGGCGCTCAGGGCTGCCTTACGCCAGATTCTCGCGCAGGCTTCCCCTACATCGGAGCGGCGATTCCGCCTGACGCTCGATCTGGAAAACTGCCCGGGCGTGGTGTATATTGCCAGCGAACCTTTGATGAACCTGCCTCCATCTGCCTATCAGGAGGGTGTGCGGGTGATTACCAGCAATTTACAGCGCCAACTTCCGCAAGCCAAACTGACCCGCTTTATCGCTCGCGCTGAGCCGGTGCGTCGCTCTCTTCCACCGGGAGTCCATGAGGCGATCATGGTTACGCCAGATGGCCGAATGTTGGAGGGGCTGAGCAGTAATTTTTTCGCCGTAAAAAACGGCGAGCTTTGGACGGCGCAAGAGGGCGTGTTAGCTGGCGTCACCCGTTCTTTGGTGTTGGAATGCGCCCAACGGATGAACATCCCTTTACGGGGCGAGGCGATCCGGGTTTCTGACTTACCCGCGCTGGAAGAGACGTTCATTTCTAGTTCCAGCCGCGGCGTATTGCCGGTACGGCAAATTGATGAATGGGTAATTGGCAATGGACAACCGGGCACTCTTACGCGAAAATTGATGTTGGCTTATCAGGAGTGCATTCGAGAACGAGCTGAGCCGATCTAAGGATTGGATGTTATTTGTCGCCGATGCCTGTCTGCGTCTGCAGCGCCCCCACCACGGGTGTGAGGAATACCATCGGCGTAGAAGCAGGTGAATAAGTTTATGGAAATGAAAACAAACTCTAGCGACGATTACCTTCTGGAAAGCGGAGTGTTATACCGCGGCTCGGAATATAAGCCGCCCAAATCCTGGCGTACATGGTTGATTGGGCGTCCTTTGTCCACTGCGGATGCACCGCATCAGACGATTGGCAAGGCCGTTGGCCTGGCTGTTTTTGCCTCTGACGCGTTGTCCTCCACAGCTGACGCCACACAGGAAATTCTGGTCATTCTGGCTGCGGCGGGAACAGCAGCACTAGGATATGCCTTTCCAATTTCGGTTGCGATCGTCGTCCTGCTGGCAATCGTGACGATTTCCTACGAGCAGACCATCCATGCTTATCCGGGCGGCGGCGGCGCTTACATTGTCTCGCGCGATAATCTAGGGGATTTGCCGGCTCAGATCGCCGCGGCGGCATTGTTGACGGACTACATACTCACCGTGTCTGTATCTATCTCCTCCGGCGTAGCGCAACTGGTATCGGCGTTCCCCGCCCTGACCGATTTTCGGGTGTGGATCGCAATTGCCATGGTTTTCTTTATCATGTTGGTCAACTTGCGCGGTGTGCGAGAATCGGGCATCACATTCGCCGTCCCCACTTACTTCTTTCTGGTGATGATGTTCTCCACGGTGATCTTCGGCTTATTCCGCTATTTCACCGGCGGTCTGGGTAAAGTGGTGGAGCCTCCAGAAATCGAGTTAATCCATGCCCTCCAGCCGATTTCATTGTTTTTGATCTTGCACGCCTTTTCGAGCGGGACAACCGCCTTAACCGGTATCGAGGCGATTTCGAACGGCATCACTGCTTTTCGTGAACCGCGCAGCCATAACGCCGGCGTTACCCTGGTGGCTATGGCGTTCATTTTGAGTACTTTGTTTTTGAGCATTACATTTTTGAGTGGACAGATCGGCGCGGTGCCTTCGGAGATGGAGACGGTCATCTCTCAATTGGCACGCACCGTTTTTAACGGCCGAAATACGATCTATTTGATGACCGTCGGAGCGACGACCATCATCTTAATCATGGCAGCAAACACAGCATTCGCCGATTTTCCCCGCTTGAGTGCCCTGGTGGCTCGCGATGGGTATTTGCCTCGTCAATTGACCTTTCGCGGCAGCCGCCTGGTGTATTCGCGGGGCATCGCTATATTGGCAGTGATTGCCAGCCTGTTGATTCTGGTCTTTCAGGCCAGCGTCACCGCGCTTATTCCGCTCTATGCGATTGGCGTGTTCCTTTCGTTCACTCTCTCGCAGTTCGGCATGGCGCGGCGATGGTGGAAGTCGGGGCGTCTTCAGCCGGGGCAAAGCCGCAAAGAAGCCGGTTCTTCTGTCCATCACGATCCACGTTGGCTGTTGAAGATGCTGATCAACGGCTTTGGCTCTATTTGCACCGCGGTGGTGATGATGGTCTTTGCAGTCACCAAGTTTCAGG
>DYGV01000133.1 GCA_020724505.1 Anaerolinea thermophila | reverse complement strand
GACAACCCCGATCCGTCGGACATCTTGTAATACGCCGCCAGGTCTGGCTCGCCGCCGCTCAGGCTGTTGAACATCGAATCGCCGATCTCCGCCGCGCTCAGCCCGCGGTTCCAGATGCGCACTTCGTCCATCTCGCCTTCGAATGTCCAGACACGATCTTCGGTGTTGATCACGCCGCCCAGTTGCAGCACGGGCTGGGCAGGGGGTTGCAGGGTCGTCCCGCTGGGGACACTGCCCACTTCGACGCCGTTCTTGTAGGCGCGCAACATCCCGCCGCTGTGCACCAGGGCGATGTTCACCCATTCGCCGATCGTGTACTCAATGCGCAGAACTTCGGAGTTGTTCCAAATCCAGATGCCATCCTGACCGCTGATGACCCCGCGCGAGATGCCCCACCAGCGCGGGCGGTCGCCGAAGATGTTATCGCACCAGCCAGCGACCGGGTACAGGCAGACTTTGGAATTCCCCATTGGGCGCACCCAAAGCTGGACGGTCTTTTCGTTGCGCCAGTTGCTGTGCAGCATGAGTTCAGTCTTGTTCAGGGTGACATAGTCGTTGACGCCGTCGAAATAGAGCGCATAACCGGCGCCTTCAGCCAGCGAGCGGGTGGTTGAAGCGGCGAGCAATCCGCCAACCAGTAAGGCAATGAAAAGAGAGATCAGAAATGTTGTCTTGTTGCAGCGATGAGATTGCATTGATGAACTGTCGATGTGCAAGAGGGTATTATGGGATGAGTTTTAAATGCGCTTCAGCGTTGTGAATAATTTGCTGCATATCCCATAACATTGGATAATACTGGATGTTGCGCCAGAGGTCGGCCATGTCAATATAATGGGGGTGATCCGCGTGGCCCGATTGACCAGTAGTGTGGACAGTGACCGAATTGTTCAAGTTGCTCAGATCTACAATCATGCGCATAGAAGGCAGCCAGTTGGTCTGGAAGGATTCGCCAACGTCCCAGCCGGTTGCATTGACGATCGAATCGCCGCCGCCAGTGGGGAAAGGCCCACGGTTGAACAGATTTTCGATCGGCGCGATGCCCGATCTGCCCAACGTGCTGTTGCGGAACACCGCGGCGTGCAAATCCCCCCAGCGCGGCCATTTTGCCGAATCCTTGCCATACTCTTTTTCAATCTGCTGGATGGTTTCGGTGAAGGCGCGCAGGAGAATGTCATCGCGAGTCTCGCTGACCTCAGGGGTCAATTTATCGTCCCACCAGGGGGAGTCGGGCTTTTGGATCAACGAACGCATCACTTCGAACCAACGCGAACCGCCTGCGGGCCAATAATTCTCAGGCAGATCGTCTTTGAAGACATCCATCAACAAATTCCACCAGTACCATTCAAAGATGGCAGCAGCTTGCGAATCCATTGTGTTTTGGTAATCCCATTTATTGAGAAAATCGAAGGCGATTGCTTGACCGGGCGTTGCGAATTTGGCGTTGAGGGCAGCCAACGCAGGGACGAGCGTTTCTGCGTTGAGATTTTTGTTATCTCCTTGCATTTTCTGGAAGTAGGCGATGTCTATTTTCCCTGGGGCCTGTTCTATCATCTCCACGATGCGTTGAGCGCGGAAGCCATAGTCCCAGTCTGTGCTGACAACATAAGGGTAGTTTTTGGGCGGAACCTGGTTGTTAGCCGTAACAATATAGCCACTAGGTGGATTGAATACGTAGGGTAGTTCATCAAAGGGTATGTACCCTTGCCATTCATATTCACCTGTCCAGCCGGGAGCAGGCAGCCGGCCATCACCTTTATTTCGAATGGGGATATTTCCTGGCATCTGATAACCGATATTGCCGTCAACATCTGCGTAGAGCAAATTTTGCGCAGGAACGATAAAAGTGCGCGCCGCGGCGCGAAATTCCTCCCAATTTTGCGCCTTGTTAAAGCCCCAAATTGCCTCGAAAACCGAGCCAGGCTCAAGCGCTGTCCAGCGTAGGGCAATGGCGTAGGGCGAGGGAAGTTCGACGCCGACCTGGTCTTTGAAAGGAGTGGCTTCTGATTTTGGCTCCACTTCGTCCTTAAGCGAGCCATATACTTCGGAGATGACGGGGCCGAATCGCGAGATGCGCACTGTCAGCGTTTCTGTGTCGCCTCCGGCGATATGGATCGTCTCTTGGCGAGTGTCAAAATCGAGCCATTCTCCGTTGTACTCGTACTGGTTTGGGTTTTGTGGGTTGAGTTTGAGGATATATAGATCCATCACATCTGGACCAACGTTAGTGAAGCCCCAGGCAATGCGGTCGTTGTGACCGATGATCACCCCGGGCGTTCCTGCGAAGGAAAATCCACTCACTTCGAAGGGACAGGCTTCGCTCTTTGGAGCGCAATGCAAGTCAATTTGATACCAGATGGAAGGCATTTGAATACTGAGATGCGGATCGTTGGCCAGTAAGGGTTTCCCGGTGCTGCTGCGCGTTCCGTCCACAGCCCAGCTATTGGAACCGATGCCTGTTCTAGCGGGCGACAGAATCGGTTCGAGCCTGGCAAGGCGTGTAACCAGGCTTCCATAGTCGAAGTTGATAATCTCAGTTGGCAGGGCGGCGTTACGGTTAGAGTTTTGAGCAGAAGCAGAGCCAAATTCCCCGATCTCTGGTACGATCACCGGATGATCAGATGGATAAGGCGGAAAGAGTTCATCTACCTGCGCCTGAGTTAGGGTTTTGAGTAAGATAGCGCGTTCGATTTCCACATCCATATTGCCGCGCAAATCCCAGGCCATGGCTTTCGCCCAAGTGAGGGTGTGAATGGGAGTCCAGGGTTCGATTTGATAGTTGCGGTTGAGGATGCCTGTCAAGATGGCGTATTCCAGGCTGAGTTCCACCGGTTTGCGCCCCTGGATATAGGCGTTCACCCCTTCTGCGTAGGCGTCCAAGATAGCTTTCGATTCGGCGGATAGCACCTGCTCATACTCCTGCTCAGCTATTTGACGCCAACCCAGCGTGCGTAAAAAAGCGTCGGTGTCTTTCTGGCCTGCGCCGAACATTTCCGCAAGCCGACCAGAGCCAATATGCCGCCAAAAGTCCATTTGCCAAAAGCGGTCCTGAGCGTGGACATAGCCCTGCGCCATAAACAAGTCGTGCAAAGTGCTGGCGTAGATATGCGGAATGCCCATGCGGTCGCGGTAAACATCCACGGGTCCGTCCAATCCAGACAGCCGTAGTTCGCCGTTGGTTTGGGGAAAGGATCTCTGCGCAGTCTGTGGTTTCCAGACTAAATTCAGATAGCCGGTCAACAAGGCGACGATGGCAAATGCAATAACGAAAGCGATGATGAAAGCGCGCAATGGCTTCGACATGTTTCCTCCTCCAAAACAAACAAGGTTCTTTGGCGATGTAACGAGCCTGTTCGGCTCAGTTGTTTCTAAGTAGAAAGGCGCTGATAGCAGCAAAATGCGCAGCGGTTGCCCCAGACTGTTAATATTTCGGAAGAGAGGTTGCTATTATTAGATAAGGGATTATTTATTCTGGGTTCACCCTTAACCCCAAATAATGCGGTTACAATCAATCATACCAAATTCTACTATGAATATAAAAATCGAGGTTGACCAATTTATTGCTCGTCATGTGGGATCTGGTCTTCGGGATATAATAAATCTGCTTTCGCTCATTCTTGCGCTCTCTCGTTCATTCGTTTGCTGTTGATAGGGTTTCCTCGTCATGAAGTCAATCACTCGGCTATTCACTTTGTGGTTGGCACTGGCAATCTCGCTTGTCGCTTGCCGGCCACCTACCTCTCCAACCATGGTTGTTCTGCCTTCGCTGGTCGCCTCGCCGTCCGTATCAGTAACCAGGGAAATATCGCCGATAAGCCCATCGCCGACGACGCCGTCGCTGACAAACACGCCCACAACTGCTTTAACGCTCACGCCCACCCAACCTCCGTTGGATACTCCGCCACCTCTTGGCGCCCCGACGCGCGCTTCATCTCAGTTTATCAGCGCTGCCTGCCCTTTTAGAGTTCCAGATGGGTTGCGTGAGGGCGTTAACCTCCATTGTGGGTATCTATCGGTACCTGCTGATCGCTCTCGGTCAGATGGCGGTACATTGCAGCTTGCTGTTGCTATCTTGCATCCCGAAGATGGCGCTACCGAGTCGGATCCTATTCTTTATTTGGAAGGTGGACCAGGGAGAAGCGTCCTGGAATTTCTCTATCTCACCTATAGCCGAAACTTTAAACCGTTGCTGGCAAGTGGACGGGATGTGATTTTGTTCGATCAGCGCGGCGTGGGGGTTTCGCGCCCGGCGCTGGATTGCCCTGAGCAAGACCGTCTATTCTACGAGTTGCTGGATAATGAGATGAATGGGCGACAACTCACCGAGCAACAAATGGATCGCATTGTGGCGCGGGCGATGGAAACCTGCGCCAAGAACCTGGCGGTCAAGGCCGATTTGACCGATTTTTCCACCCGTGCCAGCGCCGCGGATGTCGCAGACTTAACCGCCGCGCTTGGCTACGAGACCGTCAATCTATGGGGCGTCTCATACGGCTCACGCCTGGCGTTGGAAGTGATGCGCAATCATCCAAACATTGTGCGCAGCGCGACATTGGATTCTGCTTTGCCAGCGCAAGTTGATCTATACGGCGAGCAGCCGGTTAACCTGGCGGCGGCGTTCGACCGATTATTTCAGAGCTGTGCTGCTGACGAGGCTTGCAACGCGGCGTATCCAGATCTACGACAAGTGTTTTTTGACACAGTTGCTCAATTGAACCAGGAAAATGCGCGCTATGAATCTTCCGATCCGTTGACCGGCCAGAGGTACACAGTCGTACTTTCTGGCGACAACTTTATTGATTTGGTCTTCCAATTTCTCTATGATACGGATGTGATTACCTTGTTGCCTCGATTGATCTACAACGTTAGTCAGGGCAATTACGAGTTAATCTCCTTGTTGACCGGATCTGTGATTGCAACGCATGGCGCATTAAGTGATGGGCTGTATTATGCGTTACAATGCAGAGAAGAGATACCTTTCACCAGCCCGGAGAAGATCCGTTCGGCGGCGGCTGCCTTTCCAGAGTTCGCTGATTATTTTGACCAGAGCGCTATTCAAAGCGTTTTCGAGATCTGCACAGTTATGGGTCTAACCAACGATGCGCCAGATGCATCGGCAAATCAACCTGTAGCCAGCGATATTTCCGTTCTGATTTTGGCTGGAGAATTCGATCCAATAACACCGTCTACATGGGGTCAGCAGGCGGCAGATACGTTGAGCAGAGCATATTTCTTCGAGTTTCCAGGCATGGGGCATGGAGTAAGTGTGGCGCGGGAGTGCCCGCGGCAAATCATGCTTGCCTTTGTCGAGAATCCATCCCAGCTCCCCAAGAGCGATTGCATACAAGAGATGGGCGCGCCGCAGTTCAGCGTGCCGGTTGCCGCCCCAGTAAAGTTGGTTCCCTTTTCTAACAAGGAGATGGGTATTCAAGGGTTGTCCCCCTCCGGTTGGAAAGAGGTCAACACGGGCGTCTTTTCGCGCCAGGCGACTCCGCTGGACGCGACACTGGTGTTGGCGCAGGCTTCGTCGGTCAACGCTGAGATGCTACTACAACAACTAGCCCGCCAATTCGGTTTGACAGAGGTTCCCAAGAGCGAAAGCCAGCGGGAAGCCAATGGAATGACCTGGAGCCTGTATGCGTTTCAGGTGCGCGGGTTGCCGCTGGCGCTGGCTATTGCTGAGGTAGAAGGGAAATCCTTCCTAGTGCTGCTGCAAAGCTCTGCGGATGAGTATTCGGCGTTGTATCAATATGTCTTTTTGCCAGTGATGGACAGTATAAAACCGTTGAACTAAACATCGTTCTATTATCTCTCGTTGCATGGACACCCGTATCGTTGGGGCGCGCTGGGTGTTTCTAATTTATTGAGGTGATTATGAAAATCCTGGTTTATGGCGCTGGCCCGCTGGGCAGCCTGTTCGCGGTTCGCTTGCAGGAGGCCGGCCACACAGTATCGCTGCTGGCGCGCGGTCAGCGGTTAGCTGATCTTCGTCAATATGGTGTGGTGTTAATCGAAGCCCGCAGTGGTCGTCAGATCGCGGCGCAAGTGCCTCTGATTGAACGTTTGGATCCGAATGAAACCTACGATTTGGTATTAGTGATCCTGCGCAAGAATCATGTGGCAGAAATTTTGCCCGATTTGGCTGCTAATCCGAATATCCCAACGGTGTTGTTTTTGATGAATAATGCTGCAGGGCCAGATGAGATGGTGAATGCTTTGGGCAAGGAAAAGGTGATGATCGGTTTTCCCATCTCTGCTGGATACTTTGAAGGATATGCGGTGCGTTATTTGGGCGGCTCGCCGCAGCAGAAAGCGGTCATACCCATCGGCGAGGTGGATGGAATAACGCGGCCGCGCACGCAGCAGGTCGCCGATGCGCTGCGTAGTATGGCTGGTTATGAGGTCGAAATCCGTAAGGATATGGACGCCTGGTTGAAGACACATGTGGCGTTGTTATTTCCGTCTTTGGCGCCCGCCTTTTACGCCGCCGGCTGCGACCGTCAGCGTCTGGTGAACACACGCGATCTGCTTGTCCTGAGCGTGCGCGCAATAAGGGAGGGCTTTCGCATCCTGCGCGATCATGGCGTGCCGATTACACCTGCCCGATTGAAGCAGTTCGAGTGGCTGCCGGAGCCGGTTTTAGTGGCTTTCTTACAACGTTTGTTGGCGAGGGATGAGATGGAGGTGGCTCTGGCGGGACATACGCGCGCCGCGCGTGATGAAGTCCAACATCTCGTGGATGAGTTTATAGCCTTGAACACATCGCGTTTACCGACGCCGGCTATTGATGCTCTATATCCTTATCTGCGGGAGGAGGCAGAACCAATGCATGAAGGTAGCGCCTCCGTGCCAATGGATTGGAGCGGTGTTTGGGTTGGCGTGACAGCCCTGGCTGCCGCTCTGGGTAGCATGTTCCTGATCGGTGGATTGCTTATTAGCAGGGGCAGGAACAGAAAGCGTGAAAAAGCTTAATGGACTAGAAAGTCAACTACATTATGCGGATCATCAGGAGGAAAAGTCATGGGTGAGAGTGTTTACAAAGTCATCGAATTGGTTGGGACAAGCAGTGAATCGTGGGAGAAGGCTGCGGCCGCGGCGGTGGAAACTGCCGCAAAGTCACTGCGTGATCTGCGCATCGCTGAGGTGGTGCAGTTAGATATGCAAATAGATGACGGTAAAGTGGTCACTTACCGCGCCAAGGTCAAGCTCTCCTTCAAATATCATCAGGAAGAGGACTGAAGTCTTAGTAAATTGTTTTTTTATATCACCTGGTGTAGGGGAACGCCCATCTGCTGTTTAACGGGCTAGTTACGCGCGCAAATTCAGCGTTATGTGGGGTACGACGAAGCGAAGCGATAACCAACCCCTGGTTCGGTTAAGATATATTTGGGACTGAGGGGATTATCTTCTATTTTACGGCGCAGTTGGGAAATAAACACCCTCAAATATTCTCGCTCTTCACCATATTCTGGTCCCCATACTGCACGCAATAATTCTTGGTGGGTAACTACTTTACCTGCGCGTTCTGCGAGATATTGCAAGATGTCGTACTCGGTTCGAGTTAGCTTCACCACTTCGCCGCGTACACTGACTTGGCGAGCCTGGGTATTAATCAGCAAGTCTCCCACTAAAATTAAATGGTTTGGACGAGCTATACCGGATTTATACGCTGTCCAGCGGCGTAAAGCGGAACGCGTCCTTGCCAAAAACTCTTCCATATCAAAGGGCATAACTAAGTAATCATCTGCCCCTAAGTCTAAAGCCTGGATTTTGATTTGTTCAGAACCAATTGTGGATAGAACGATGATCGGACATTGACTGATTTTACGCAATCGGGCGCAGATTTCCAGCCCGTCAACTTTTATCGTTGTAAAATCCAAATTCAATACGAATAAATCGGGATTTTGCTGAGTGGCGATTTCAATAGCTTCTTGATCGTCAAATGCAATCGAAACCTCATAACCTCGGCTAATTAGATTACGTCGCAGAGTACGCAAGATATTTGGTTCGTCTCCGATCAGGACGATTTTGGCAGAGTTCATAGCAAAATGAACCATCAAAGAGTGGATACATGTGTTGGATCATCAGGAGATAGACTCTTTCCTTGCACTTTTTCACCATAAACAGGGATATAGAGTCTCAGGTTACCGTTCCCCTGTTGGCTTGGCACAATTTGTAGGTTAATATCCTGAAAGCAGAAAATCTTAAAGACGACATATAGTCGCAGGGCATTCTCTGTTGAAACGCGATTTAGATCTGGCACATATTTGTTGCTACAAGCAGTTAAGTCTTGTAGGGAGTCTATAACAGAAGGATGGATCCCATCGAAATCGAGAGACCAAGAATTTTCTCCTTCAATAGCCTGGACATGAATATGAGCTGGTTTTGGATCGGAGGCGACTACAGAAAGCAACAATTTTATTGCCAGGAATAGATATTCAAAATCAACGAAAACGGGCTTTCCCTCTCCTGGAAAGTCAACGTTGAAGGTTAGATTACGAAATTCAGAAGCCACGCTTTCGGAGACTTTCGAAAGTATCTCCTGGATCATCTGAGGTTCATTTCTCATATTCAATTTGCCGGCTTCGAATCGCAACGCCAACGTCATTAACATGACCAGATCGGAAATCTGATCTACGCTCCCATTGATCGTTTCTAAAAATTCGTGTTGATTGGCTGTATCCCAGAAAATGTCGTAACTAAGTAAGCTGGAAACCGCCGCTTTAATCGAAGCAGTGTACACTTGAAGTTTCCGACTCGTCTCGGTAAATAAATTCCAAACAGTAGATTCTCTTACGCGTAATTGCTCCATTTCCCTTTGCAGAGCTTGATATTGAAGGAGGACTTGTTCGTAAGATAAATCTACATGTTCTGGCAGCTCTTGCTTCATTGGCAATAATCCTTAAACAAACTAATGTGCCGTCACAATTGGAAAAGGTCAATGGATGGTCTTCCGGAACCGATTCTCAGCCCACGTTTGTGAATCAGGTTATCTGCAAGTTTATCCAAACTTGAAATCATCACTTGCTCGCCGCCACGGTGTAAAAATTCGGAAGCGGCGCGCAACGCCCCTTCAACTGTTCCAGATTGAATTATTTCCTGCTGAAGAATTTCGTCCAGTTCGCTCAACGAAATAATGCTCAGTTTATCCATTATCAACCCTGAGCGAATAAACTTATCATCGCGATCCACAATCAACAACAGGACATTGGCGCTCACGCTTTGAGCCACCATACACGCCACTCGCTCGGTGTCTATCACTGCTTCAATACCTTCTAGCAGACCTTTCGCATTATAAGAGATCGGAATGCCCCCTCCTCCTGCTGCAATCACAATTTTTCCTTCATCAACTAGGGTCTTGATAATATCAATCTCCATGATTTTAACCGGAGGTAGGGAAGGGACGCCTCGCCGGTACCCGCGTCCTGGCTCCTCGACGATTTTCCACTTACGAGTCTGCCGATATTGCTCCGCTTTCTCCCGATCGAACCATGGGCCAATGGCTTTAAGAGGTGCTTGATCCAGATTGCCGGCTTCAACCAATGTTTGTGTGAGGACGCAAACCACACTGCGCTCAATCTTATTTATATCCATTGTATTGCGCAATGCCTGGGCAATCATATAACCGGTAGCGCCTTGTGTATCTGCGCCACATACATCCAGCGGTATAGTGTGGAGCGCATGGCTTGCTACTTCGGATCGGAAAAGCACAAAACCTACTTGCGGTTTGTTTCCATGCATAACTACTAGCTTGATATCAGCTTTGAGTAGAGGAACCAGTCCATCGGCTAAATCTCGCGCGTTCAATAACTGAGCCGATATCGTCGAACCATGTCCATCTGCTAACGCTTCACCGCTTACCAGGGCTACAACGGTACCTTTCATATGATGCCCTCCACTAGATTCCTGATCTTTTTTGCCAAAGGTTGGCTGAATATATTATCATCGAGAAACTCTTGTCATGCAACTTCTCATTGGTGGTAATTAACCCAACAGTTCATCCCAACATCCATTTCTGCACAACGACGATACATTTCTCGATAATATGGCTCCAGCTGGGATGCTGCTCTCCGGGTTTTTTCCAACTCTTTGCGGTACTCCTTCATCAACTCGCGGGCTTCTGACTTGACCGCTTCCTCATCCACAGTAAGGATTTTGCCATTCTCCATTACGATTTTCCCAGCCACCATCGTTAGAACAATGGATGAACCGCTCTCACAATATACTAATTGCCGATAGATATTATTCAAAGGCGTAAAGCTCAAAGAATTTAGATCCACTAAAATCAGGTCTGCCTCGTATCCTGGCGCAAGAACGCCCGTTTTACCTTCGTTGCGCATCGCTCGCGTCCCTCCGCGTATAAGCGACCACAATATCTCCTTTGCTTGGGGCCAATTGCGATATTCGGGATCGGTTATATTGTGGATTAGCCCGGTAACCTTTGCTACCACCCACATATTATAAGAGTCGTCCGAACATGCTTCATCGCTGCCCAGACAGATGTTAATCCCCGCGTTCTTAAGCCGGCGGAAGTTCATCACTCCACTACCCAGGCGGAGGTTGCACACTGGGTTATGAGCTACTGAACATCTGGCGTTAGCCATGAGATCAATGTCAAAATCATCCACCCATATCGCATGGATGACCACAACGCGTTCATCCAGGAACCCTAGGTCGTTGACAAAACGGACTAGAGATTTTCCATATTTTACATCCCCCAGGACTCGTTGCAACTTTGTTTCGAGAATATGAATGTCAAAGGGGAGGTCATATTGTTTACTTAATTCCGACAACGCGCCAAAATAATCTAATTTCACTCTTTGCGGGCTGGAGACCGATACCCCCACTTTTATCCTTCCATCGTAACAGTTATTCCATTTGTCAATGAAACTGCGATAGAGTGCGAGCAGTTCTTGGCTGGACATGAGAGGAGCTTTCTGCATGCTCTCGCGAACGCTTTCCGGCAATAAATCGAATAAATAAGGGTATTTTTCGTATTCTAGTACATTGGGTTGGTCGAGAGTGGCAACGCAACGCAATCCGCTGTCAACATAGGATTGCATTAAGCCGTCAATTGCTTCTGGCGTTGGAAAGGGTGTATAGTAGGCGTCGTCATGAACCGCCGTGATCCCCAGCTTTAACATCTCCAAATTGCCCAACATGGTTCGTATGTAATTCGTGCGGAAATCCGGCGGCTTTTCGCTAAACGGAGGTACCTCATAGAGCATAAATATTTCAAGTGGCAGGCTATCCAGCGAGCCGCGTACAAAATTACCAGGTGAGTGTACATGTCCATTCACCAAGCCCGGCATAGCCAGTTTGCCTCTGGCGTCAATCACTCGCATTTCTGG
>DYGV01000132.1 GCA_020724505.1 Anaerolinea thermophila | reverse complement strand
ACGGCACCGTGGAACATAACTTCTATATCATGCAATATGGCGTGGATGTCGGTGAAATGTTTGATGAAGAGGAGATTGCCAATGCGTACTGGGAGGTGGAGGCACAACCAGACGAGAGTGTGGATATAAGTTTCACAGCACCCGACCAGCCAGGTATATACCAGATCGTCTGTGGGATGCCAGGCCACCTGCAGGCTGGCATGGTTGGAACGCTCGAAGTCGTCAAGTAGTTGAATTCAATATACTTGACGACTTCGCAAAACTCTTATAAATATCCAGGCAGTCACATAATTCACATTTGGCAACCTGTGGGCTGGCATCCGGCAGTTTCCCTATGTGATTCTCGAACTTAATCAGGCAATATTTAAGTGGTTGATTAAAGGAATCATCCTGCCCATGCCGTGTTTCAAAAACCAGATACCAGTAGTTTCCATGAGCTTCCCGTTCTGATAGTTAGGATTTCTGAATTGTATGTCCGCTCAGATAGCCGAGGTAGGCAGGTACAAGCGGAAGAACACAGGGAGAAATGAAGGAAAGCAACCCAGCGACAATGGCTGTAAGATAAGTAGGTGCGGCAGCATAACGGGAAAAGGAATCAATGTAGTATCCATTCTTGAACGCCCAGATCGCAATCAGGCTCATGGTGTTTGTCAACAACAAGATCCCAATCGCTATGATGAAGATGCCGCTGGCGATTTTGAAATATTGTTGATAGGGTCGCATGCGTTTGAGCCAGCCGGTAGCGCGTTCCAGTCCAATTGCCATCACCAGGAATGGAATGCCCAAGCCGAGCGAATATCCAGATGACAGCCACATGGCTTCCCCCACCCTTTGCTGGTTCAGTCCCATTGTCAGGATTGCTCCCAGAGTAGCACCAATGCATGGGCTCCAACCGGCGGCAAAGAAAATGCCCATAAGTGCCGACCCGCCATACGTTCCACGTTGACCCGAGTAATGGGCGCGGGTATCGGCATAAAACCACGGAATACGAATCACTTCCAGGGTGGCCAAACCGAACACAATCACGATCACGCCACCGATCTGCGCAATGACCCGTTTATAGGCGCCAAACAACTGCCCCAGCGCCGTCACCGATCCGCCCCAGCCGATCACGAAGACCAGCGAGAAGCCAAGCACAAAAAGGAGCGCATGAAGAAATACCCTCGTGCGTTCATTGAGACCCGGCTGAGGTATTGAAGGTGTAGAGCTTGATATTTTTGTCATCGAAAATCCATTCTGTTGTTTTTTTGTTAAGGTTCCTCGCTCCCACGGCATGAGGTCAACATAGTTCGTTTCAAACTTCAATTTTGGTGACGGATGCAACAGTGCCGTGGTCGGGCCAGGTCATACGCTGTTCGCTTTGGGCGAGGGAAACATGTGGGGTTGTCCAGCGAAAGATCCACTTGGCATCTTCAGGTCTTACGTTGATGCAACCGTGTGAGCGCCGTTCGCCAAAATCGTTATGCCAGAATGCCCCATGTATGGCGATTCCCTCCCCACTGATCATATTTACCCACGGCACAGCAGGAGTGGAGTAACCTGCCGCCGAAGTGCCACCGCTCATATTGAGCGAAATGATCTTCCAATGAGTATTCAAGTCACCTGTGGGAGTCTCCCATTGGGTTACTCTTTCCCCATTGGCGTTGTATTCAGCCCCGCTGGAAATGCGGCAAAAATAGACTTCCCTTAAACCTTCGAAACATCCCAGGGTTTGATAAGTCAGGTCTACGCGGATTATTTTTTCATTGGGATCCACATCCGGGCTGATTGGGGCAACATCTTCCTCTGACAATATTTTTAATCCTGCGCCGTCCGCCCAGAAGATATCGCCTGGACCATATCCATGCCCCGGCGATTCGTTCCAGCGGTAGTACACAACCCCGCCAGGATCCACACGAATCTGATCGATCCATACAACCTGTCCATAGTACAGGCGCGGGGGAAAGTTGTAACTTATCAGGCTTTGGAGCCATGAGGATGCAACAGGTCCCTCCAGGGCAAGGTCAATGTATGGGACGGTGACTTCCGCCCAAAACCCCGAAACACCGGCAGGCATGGCAGTGATGGGTACGTTAGGCAGGTTTCTCGTGGGTTGTACCAATGAAGCCCAGACGTACCCCTGCGGTGTTTCGAGGAATCTTTGGTTGGTCAGACCAACAGCATTCCCCACCACCTCGCGCCCCCATTCGACAAGATTGTCATCGTATAACGTCCCCAGGGTTGAAACCTGCAAGGGATCGTTGCTTGGGCGATTCGCGACTTGCGTTGTGCCAAGAATGCGTCCGATAATTTCACTAGTCGGAAATTGCGGCAAAGGCTTGGGCATGTAATATGATTCAAGGTCGAAGGGACGGAAAGCCAGTGCGCCCAAACCTACACCGGCAAGTTTGAGAAAATCTCGGCGGGAAATTGACCGTTTCATGGTAACCTTTTCATGCGGGACTGTTCCATACTAACTGCCAGCTTCATCATTCCATTTCAAGCGTCAATCCAGCCTCCAGCCAGGCAGTTGTACCACCTTCCAACATCCAGATATTTGTGTAACCTTGACTCAATAACGTGGCAACGGCTTTTTTCGCCATGCCGGATGTCAGGCAGTAGACGGCAATCTTCGCATCCTTCTCTGTGGGAAGTTGATCCAAATTCTGTTCGATCTGATCATACGCCAGGCGCAAATCCGTTTCCGGGATGTCTCCCTCCCAAGGGGAATGAACATTGATCATGGTGAAATCCTTGTCCTCGAGCATGGTCTGTAATTCCTGGACAGAAACCACCCGATAAGGAACGCCATTCATTTCAGCCTGGATACCAATCTGTTCCTGTGACTGGCAGGCGGCAAGCGAAAACAAGCCGATACCAATCAGCACCAGGCATACATTTAATTTTGCCAACATTGTGACTCCGATACTGTTTCTTTAATTCATGGCTCAACGGGATAACCGGCATTCATCCAGGCTTCAAAACCGCCGAGCATTGGGGTGACCTTATTGAATCCGTTTTCAAGCAAAATGGACGCCGCACGGGCGCTCGATTCTTCACTCGGTCAGGTACAGTAGGTAATGATCCAATGCGCCTTATCCAATTCCGCCAGGCGTGTTTCAAGTTCGGCAAGCGGAATGTTGATCGCACCGGCAACATGAGCGGCTTGATAAGCTTCCACAGATCGTACATCCACTATAACAGCGGCACCTTCCTCCAATGCAGAATTGGCATCGTTCAGGCTTACACGTGAAATATCCGGGTATGTCTCCTCTTCATGGGATGTAACAGGCGTCGGGGCAGCAGGAGCATTTTGATTCGCCAATAGGATTGCGGCGGCAATCAACAAGAGTCCGCCGCCAAGTGCAAGGAAGAGCGAAACAGGGGATTTCTGATTCTTTCTTTTTTTCATAGGGACTCCAAAAATAAATCAGGCTAAGGTTAAATCGTCGATGCAACCGTTGCACGGACATCGAGATAGGTGTAATAATCCAGCAAAATATTCGATTGAAAACTTAAGCGATGGGGGGATGTAAAACCGGAAAGGCACGTTCCAATGATCGCAAATTGATCCGGATATTCACCTGCTGTACCATTTCATGGTTCGGATCAGCCGGGCTGAGCGCTGAATGAATACCAGTTTGTAACTGACATACCAGGCAAAGATCCAGGTTTGATGCCCTGGCATCCTCCTGAAACCGGGATACACAGTCGCACAGGGATGCGGCTGGCAATAGATGTGCAGACAGCCCTACCAGAAGAAGAGCTAGTGTCACAATCAGCATTATGCGATGAGATACGTTCATGGTTACAATGGGATTGCCATCCGCAGGAACATTATACTTTGGATGGCAATCCCCTAGATGAAAGTTTGCTTAGGGCTCGCGTATTGGAACTTCGACTATCCGGGTCCCTGCGTTTTCAAAATTGAGCGTCAAGGTGATCGTATCGCCAACCTTCAAATCCTGCGTCAACCCAACAAACATTACATGCAGACCGCCGGGCTTGAATTCCACTTTTTCGCTTGTCGGAACCGGAACGGACTCCTGCTGTTGCATGGACATGACACCGCCGTCCATCACCATGCTGAGATGCACCTCCGTGGCCGAGGCGATATCGGAATCTACGCTCAATAGGGTGTCGTCCATGCCCGTCCCATTTTCAATGATGAAATATGCTGCACTGTTGTTTCCCATTGTGGACGGGCGGATCCAGGCGTCGTGAATGCTCATCTCGCGTGTGGTGGCGCAAGCACCCAACAAGGTGGCTGTGAGCATCAATATCATTATCAGTCTTGTCTTCATTAATTCTCCAATCGAGATTATTGTTCCGTTTGCTTGAGCAGTTCGCTAAGGTCGCTTGCAATATCAGCCGCAGAGGTACCGTAGGGAAACATCAGGATCAGATCTCCATTCCGGTCAAGAACATACACACTGGAGGTATGACTCACCAGGTAACCTGCCGCGCTTCCTGTATCCTCCTTCTCAACAAATACACCCAATTCCTCCCAGAGCGATTCAAGGTCGGCAAGATTTCCGCTTACTCCGATAAAATTCGGATCGAAGTGCGCCACATACGCCTTCATTTTTTCAGGTGTATCGCGCTCAGGATCGGCGGTGACCATTACAACTTGAATATTCCGCGCGTCATCGCCCAGGTTTTCAGAAACCTGCCTGAGTTCCGCCAATGTCGTCGGGCACACATCGGGACAACTGGTATAGCCAAAGAACAACAAAACAAACCTGCCCCGGGCAGCGCTCAGGCTAAAGGTTTCGCCTTCGCCAGTTTGAAGCGTAAAGTCCGTCACCGGAAGCGGTGGATTGAGCACCGTTCCATGAAATGTATACGGTTTTTGTAACAAAACAACAACCACAGTGGTGATTGCCAAAATACCAGCAATGTAAAGCAATAGCGTGTAGGAAAGTTTCCTGTTCATTCTTTTTTCTCAAATAGTATTCGCAAACCAAACACACCCAGCCCCACAGCAGGTATGGAGAAGGGGATTAAGAGATGCGGGTGACCAAACCAAGCCAGGACGACGCCCGTGCTGAGTATGGCGATTCCAAGCCAGATCAGTAGTATTCCAAACCTGCGATCCACAAGAACTGGATCGAAACCGAAGACTGCAGCCGACCCAATGGTGATGCCTGCCAGAATCAATACCATATTATCCAGCGTATGGGGCAATAGACCACCAGGATAGGCTGCAAGCCCATAAAGCCCCAATCCTGCCAGCAAAATAAACCAATGCCATTTCATCACATCACCAGATCAGGGTCCATTCATGTCATGTGGCATGTCAGGCTCTTCCGACACAGGCGGAAACCCTTTCTCCTGCAACAAACCCTGCATGAGTTCGATTTCACTGGTCTGCGCTTCAAGAATGGACTGTGCCAGCAAAAGCGCCTGATGGGTTTTTGTCTTGGAAAGTGCGGCATCTGCCATTTGTACTCCACCACGATGATGAAGAATCATCAACTGCAAAAACAATCCATCAGCATCGGCTCCTTGTAGATTGCGCAGCTGGTTGAGCTGTTCCGGTGTTGCCATACCAGGCATGACACCGGGCGTCCCCATCCAGGACATGGCAGGATCAGTACTGGCAATGGGGTATCTCCAGATCGTCAGCCAGCCCTGCATTTGCCCGATTTGTGCCTGCTGGGTCAACATAATATCCAGGGCAATCTGGCGAATCTGCGGATCTTCGGTACGATCACGGATAAGGGTCGCCATGTCAACCGCCTGGGCATGGTGGGTCATCATGTCACGGGCAAAACCAGCATCTGCCGAATCCGTTCCCGGGCCTGCAAACTGGCGGCTTCCCAGCCAAAAGCCAATTCCGCCCGCCAACAGGATGGAAATGACCGCTGTAAAAATAATCGCCCCATTGACAGGCAACGCGCTTGTTTTAATTTCCTGCGGGCTTTGTTCATCCATAATTGTTTCTCCTATCCAGGAATACCGATTCCACCGGTACAGGGAGCGCCGGGCTCGGGGCTTTCCGGGCTGCGTTCATATTTTTCGATAAAGGATTTTAGACGTGGATCATCCACCTGCTGTAATTGCAGTTGATATCCCCATGCTGAGATGACAATTGGGGTGGGTAAATCGGGATAGGGACTCAGGAGTCGATACCCGCTCTGGCGCGTGAGATCTTCCAGTTTTGCAATCTCAAGTGGGTCCAGATCCGGCTGGTAACTGATCCAAACCGCGCCATGTTCCAACGAATGAACCGCATTTTCGTTTTGAATAGCTTGGGGATATACACCGCAATTCATCCATGCCGGGTTGTGAATCCCGCCTACCGGGGGAATGATGTCATATTCAACCGGCGCATCTGTATGTCCCCGCTCCTGATTCGGGTAGGATTGAACTCCTTCAATCGAACCGATGGATCCAGATGAATTGGAGAACAGGAGCAATACAAGTACAGCAATCACTGCAGCCACCCCAACGATCATGGCGACAATACGAATGGTCCGGTTTCTCTGCTGTTTTTGACGGTGCATGGTTCTTTTTGAAGAACCAGGTTTGTTTTGAGTTTTTGTATTCATGGTTTCCTTAACTAAAGTTTGGAATATGCCGATTAATTTATAGCATGCTGGTTTATCATCCGTACTTATCCCTTCCCGACAAAATGCCTGCGGTTAATTTGGGCAAGCAAAGTGGAAGCATCCGCCCCAACGCCCGTGATCAATGCCGAACCACGATTTCTCTGCCACGGGCGGCCAATGAAATACAACCCATCCACCGGCGATATCCCCTCCCGATGAACGAATTGTCCACGTCCATCCTTGACTGCTGGAATATCGACCCAGTCACTTTGATCACGGTACCCGGTCGCCCAAACGACCGAAGCCACTTTTGCAGAGCTATTATTCGAGAACGTGATTTGGTCGCCTTCCACAGCAATGAGACGTGGCATTACATTTATTCCCCGGGCAAGCAGTTGTTTAAAGGTTTTGTTCCGCCCTGGAAAGGGATCAGAACGTTGAAGATACTGTCCCAAGGGATTTGCAGCCGACAAACGTAACAAGCCAATCTTATCAAACCACCACCATGCGCTTCGTCCAAGAATTCGATCAGGCAACAGCCTCCTTGGGCGACCAGCGGCGAGAAATACCTGATGATGGTCTGCAAGTTCCCATGCAATATCCCTCCCAGTGGCGCCATCGCCAACCACCAATACGGCAGTTCCTTCAGGAATCTGCGCGGGGGTTCGATAATTTTCTGCCGTATATTGATTGATTTCAGGGCTGAATTGCCGGGAAATATCCGGTACATTGGGTCTTTGAAAAGCACCCGTTGCCAATACGACCACCCTGGACCTAATGACCTGTCCCGAATCAATGGATGCCTGAAAATGCCCGTCCAGGCGCTGAAGTTTCTGGATGGTTGTGTTTAAAACTACAGGCAATTGAAAATGAGATGCATACATTTCAAGGTAGTCTGCAAATTCATCCCTGCCTGCGTACCCCAAGGGATCACCGGACAGAGGCATTCCGGGCAGGGCGCTGTACATGCGCGGAGTAAAAAGCTTTAATGAGTCGTACCGTTTGCGCCAGCTATCACCCACCCGGGTGTGGACATCGATCATCTGGAAACGCAACGATGTATTTCGAAGATGAAAGCCCATTACCAGCCCTGCCTGCCCGGCTCCAATTACAAGAATATCCAGTTCAGTGTTATTCATATCTAAAGTTCCCATCAACAAGTTTCCACCAGCGATTTTGTCTATGACGATAAAATATGCTCGCAAAAAGCCATACGCCAATCGTAAACCAGCCTGCTTCGATATCAACTGTGTCGGTATAGCGTGTGAATCCTTCCGGCGTGGGGTTAAGTGTGATCAAATGACGCCAGACTTGAATGATGTCACCATATCCATCATCCAGAAGCCCATACCCCGTCTGCATGGGTTGATGTTGGATGACAATCCACTGTTTACCCAAAGGGATCAAACCGAACAACCACATCCGTACCTGGTATTTGCCATCGCTCCAAATTTCCGGAAAAACAGAGGGGTTAATGGCTTCAAAAACAACCAGCGGGCTTGCAACGTGGAATAACAACCTGCACATTTGCAGTTCCTGCCAGATGCGTTCCGGCGGGGAAGGTAACACTGTGGAGATTTGAACCCTCATTCTTCAGCTCACTTTCCCTTGTATCCCAATAAGCGCAAGGCGTTTGCCACCACCACCAGCGTGCTGCCTTCATGGAAGATGATGGCAATGCCTATGCTGACAATGCCCGTTAGTGACGTGACGATGAGCAAGGCAATTACACCGAGGGAGATGAAAAGATTTTGGATGATAATGGCGCGGGTAGCACGTCCGAGACCAACCGCAAAAGGCAACTTGGATAGGTCATCACCCATCAAGGCAACATCCGCGGTTTCCAGCGCTACATCCGTACCTGCACCGCCCATTGCGATTCCCACGGTTGCATTTGCCAGCGCGGGTGCGTCGTTCACGCCATCGCCGATCATGGCGACCTGACCGTATTCCTTTACCAAATCGCGAATAACGATCAATTTGTCTTCAGGCATGAGGTCAGCGCGGTAGTCGGTCAGCCCGATTTCTTTGGCGATAGCGGAGGCGGAACGGACGTTATCGCCCGTCAGCATAATGGTATGTTCCACGCCAATTTTCTTCAAGGCTTTCATTGTTGGCGCGGCTTCCTGGCGCAATATGTCTGCAAGGGCAATCAAGCCAATCGCCTTTTTATTTTCTGCGACCCAAAACAATGTCTTGCCCGTTTGTTGCAGCGCTTGCGCTTTTTGTATCGCATCAGCGGCAAGTGTCACGCCTGCTTCGTCCATCAACTTTTGATTGCCGACCCAAATCGTCATGCCCTTCGTAACGGCGCGCAAACCGCGTCCCGTCAACGACTCGACTTCATCCATAACGGAAACAGGCACACCCTTCGCCTGAGCGGCGCGCACAACGGCTTGAGCCAGCGGATGTGCGGAACGTGATTCCGCTCCTGCCGCGATGGATAGTAAATCCGTTTCTTTCCACCCCGACGATTGAAACGCCACGATGTCAGTTACCTCAGGTTTACCGTGAGTCACTGTGCCAGTTTTATCGAAGGCGATAGCTTTGAGGCGACCCAAGTTTTCGAGATGTGCTCCGCCCTTCACCAGCACACCGTTACGCGCAGCTTGCGCCACACCCGCGAGAATGGTGGCGGGTGTGCCTAACGCGAGGGCGCAAGGTGAGGCGGCAACAAGCAAGGTCATCGCACGTAGGAACGATTCGCGAAACGGAAATCCAAACAACGGCGGCAGGATGATGATCAGCGCGGTGAGAATTAAAACGGCTGGAACAAAGACCCGCTCAAACTTTTCAACGGTTTGCTGTGTGGGCGATTTCTGCGCCTGGGCTTCCTCCACCATTTTCATCACGCGCGAGAGCGTGGAGTCTTTGGCAAGACGCGAGACCTTCACTTCCAGCGCGCCTTCGCCATTGACTGTGCTCGCAAAAACCTGATCGCCAGAGGCTTTATCCACGGGAAGGGATTCACCTGTGACAGAAGATTGGTCAACGCCCGAATTTCCGTTGAGGATGATCCCATCCACAGGGATGCGCACGCCAGGGCGGACGATGACAATATCTTCGAGTTGCAATGACTCAACAGGGAGTTCCTGTTCTTTGCCTTCACGTTTTACGAGGGCGGTTTTTGGCGCAAGGTCTGCCAGCGCACGGACTGCGGCGCGGGCGCGATCCAGGGCGCGTTCTTCCAGTGCATGACCCAGACTAAAGAGGAATAGCAACAATGCGCCTTCAGCGAATTCACCGAGGAATGCCGCGCCGAGCGCCGCCATGACCATCAGCAGGTCGGTATCAAAATGTTTCTCTTTGATTGCGTGCCAGGCGTGTTGTGAAATATCCCAACCGCCGAAGATGTATGCGGTGATAAAGAGAGTTGTAGCAATCGTTACTGGTAAATCAAACAAGGTCTCACCGAGCCAGCCGATGAGCAGGAGTAAACCTGCGGTCAGACTGAATACGATTTCGCGGTTCTCTTTGTACCAACTGCGCAATCCTTCCACGGGAATTTCATATCCCAGTGAGCGGACTCGTTTTTCGATGGCGGGACGGTCAATCTTGTGTTTGTCATATTCCACACGCAAATTTTGCGCGGCGTAGTTGACATTTACCGCCAACACACCCTCCATGCGTCCGAGACCATGCTCGATAACGGTCACACAGTCTGAACAGTCCATGCCCTCGATGGGAGTGGACAAGTGATGATAACGGTTGGCAATTCCCGCTCCCGCCCGTTCCGCCAGACGGCGCACCTGTTCGAGGTTGAGCAGGTTGGGGTCGTAGTGCAGGCACAGGTCAACAGGCGTTTTTTCACGTTCCAGGTGAGCGCGCAGAATTCCTTTTTGGTTTTGAAGCGCACTCTCCAAACGGTTGAGGCACTCATCCTTTTCATCCTCCACACCAGGCAACAGGAGGGGGATTTCAAGTTCGATTGTTTTTTCCATAACATCATCCTTTGAATAATAACAGCAAGCATCCATCACCCCATTCATTGAAAGGGGAGAAGAAACAAAATGGGATCCTATTTAATTTAGAAAGTTGGAGGGTGGGGAATATTCAGAACCAAATCAAGGGCGCAGGAATCATCCTGGGTGGGTTCCAGGTGGATACCTGACTCGTTCCAGGATGACTGGAGATTCACTGGTACATCAACGGCGTGATGAAAGGCACATGTGGATTCGGAGAGGACATGGTGCGATCCATTGACTGGCGCAAGCAGATGTCCACCAATGCCAATCAGCAGCAGGATGAGCAGAAAAACTAGAAAGAACCGTTGGAAATGGTTCATCAACTATCCATGCAGAACGTGGTCGAGACCGCGTTTGAACAGTTCGATCACATGATCATCATCAAGGCAGACAAAGACGTTACGTCCCTGCTTGCGAGTGCGGATGAGACGTTTGTCGCGCAGTCCGCGCAACTGGTGTGAGATGGCAGACTTGGTCAACCCCAAACGCTCCACTAGGTCACCGACACCAACCTCCCCATCAAGCAAAGCGCTGATGATAAGAATACGTGTCTGGTCGCTCAATGCGTCGAACAGGTTGGCGAGATCGGAGGCAACTGCGGGGGTGACCTTTTCTTTTGCCATGATTAGATCCAGCGACGTACGCTCATTTGGTACTTGCGATAGTCCTTGCCATATTTCCCTGCAAGGAAATCCTCTTCCAGCCGCACCTGAACCTGGATGAGGACAAAACCAAGCGCGCTAACGGTCAGGGTGGCAGCGGTGGGCAGGATCAACAGCATTCCAACCAACATGACCAGCATGCCCAGGAAGATGGGATTGCGTGAGACACCAAACAAGCCGTGTTGGACAAGGGCAGATTCGCTTTTCTCGTCGATGCCGATGCGCCACGAGTCGCCCATTTGAA
>DYGV01000131.1 GCA_020724505.1 Anaerolinea thermophila | reverse complement strand
GACGCAGCATCTGGGTCACGGTGAGGGTCATATCGGTGGCGCTAACGCCTTCGCGCAATTCGCCATACAGCTTGAAGCCAATCACATCTGGGGTCACCAGATCAATAGGCTGACCCAGCATCGCCGCCTCGGCTTCAATACCGCCTACGCCCCAACCGACCACGCCCAAACCGTTGATCATTGTGGTGTGCGAGTCGGTGCCTACCAACGTATCAGGGAAGGCTATCATTTCGCCTTCCTGCTGCTTTACCATCACCACCTGCGCCAGGTATTCCAGATTGACCTGATGGACGATGCCGGTGGCGGGGGGCACAACGCGGAAATTATCAAAGGCTTTCTGTCCCCAACGAAGAAACTCGTAACGCTCGCGGTTGCGTTGAAACTCCAGCTCGGCGTTGCGCGTCAGGGCGTCTGGAATAGCAAAGAAGTCCACCTGCACAGAATGATCAATCACCAGATCCACCGGCACCAGAGGATTGATCTTCTTTGGATCGCCGCCCAGGCGCGCCACAGCCGAACGCATGGCAGCGAGGTCCACCACCGCCGGAACGCCGGTGAAATCCTGCATGATCACCCGCGCTGGAATAAAGGGCAAAGCCGGGCGCTGCTCCTGGCGCGGTTGCCAACCGGCCAGGTTGATCACATCCTGGCGGGTCACCTCGCGCTCATTGCACTGGCGTAGTACCGATTCGAGCAGGATGCGAATAGAAAAAGGCAAAGTGTCCAGGCGGACGAGGTTAGCCTTTTCCAGAGCGGTCAGGCGGTAGATGGTGTACGTGCCGTGGGGGGTTTTCAACGTATCACGGGAATCAAAATAATCTTGGCTCATTCGCTCTCCTTGTATAACGAATAAATGAATTACCAGGTAAAAGATCAGTTATCTATTGAAGCGCCTTGCCGCCGAACGATGGCGTCGGTCATACGGGCGAGGCGAGCCATGGCTTGCACATCGTGAACACGCAGGATGTCGGCGCCGCGCACGATGCCCACGGCGGCGGCTGCGGCGGTACCTTCCAGGCGCTGGTCGGGCGGCAGATCCAGAGTATAGCCAATAAAGGACTTCCGCGAAGGACCCAACAGGAGCGGATAGCCCAGGCTGCGGATTTCCGCCAGGCGGTCAATCAACTCCAGGTTTTGTTCGACGGTTTTGCCAAAGCCAATGCCTGGATCCAGGATGATCTGAGCATCCGTGATCCCAGCCCGGCGCGCTAAATCAACGCTTTCCAACAGCTCGCGGCAAACATCCGCCAGCAGATCCTGGTACTCCATGCCCACATAGCGCCCACCCAGGCGCTCTTTGATCTCTGCGTGCGCCCACGAGCTGCGGTTATGCATCAGGATGACCGGCGCGTTGAAGCGCACGGCGACCTCGGCCAGACGCGGGTCGGCGCGCAACCCCCACACGTCGTTGACCATGTGGGCGCCTGCTTCTAGCGCCGCTTCGGCCACATCTGCTTTATAGGTGTCCACCGAAATCAGCGCATCCAGCTCAGCCGCCAAGCGACGGATCACCGGCAGAACGCGCTTCATCTCCTCTTCAACACTCTCCGGTTGTGAGCCAGGGCGGGTAGCCTCTCCGCCCACATCCAGGATATCGGCGCCCTCCTGAACGAAGCGCCGCGCCTGCTCCAGCGCCGCTTCCACCGAAGCGGATAGATCGGCGTGCTTCAACAGGCCGTCGCCGGAAAAGCTGTCTGGCGTCAGGTTAAGTACGCCCATGATGTAGGTGCGGCTGCCCCAGACAAACGTCCGATTTCCAACATTGAGCTGCGCAGATTTTAACCTTTGAGTCATAGAGAGATGCACAGTCCAATCAGGCGACCAATGTCAACGGGCGATCTAGCCAGGCTTCTGCCTGCGCCATATCAGTGAAAATGCCCATTTCCACGCCATATCCAGCGGAGAGGGCGTCAATTTCGAGCAGCGCCTGGCGCACCCGCTCGCTGGAGACGACCACCGCCAGACGGATGTTGCGCACCGAGGGGTCGCTGTTGACCTCCAACGCATAGCGCACGGCGTCTTCTGGCAGATCCTGGATCTGACGCAGGTCGTAGAGGTTGGTGGTCAAACGATCCGACTCTTCCAAGTGCGCCAGGGCAAACTCGCGCCACTTCTTCAGCGTTTCATGGGTGATCCGTTCGAACACTATCAACATACCGCCATCCGGGCGACGCTGCGCCGTAAAACCATCCTCTGGAGCAGGGATATACTTCAAAGGTTTGGCTTGCATTTCTTTCATACCAACCTCCATTTTATGATACATGCTCACAAATCGCCTGACCGACTTCCAAAAAGCCGTTTTGGAAGAGCACAGCAACGCGCCTCCAACGCGCCGGGCAACCAGATTTTACACCACATCTCACATTACGGTTCAGTCAATGCAACGCCTGCGACGTTCGAAACCGGTTGGTAACCGAGGGTATCATCCCGTTTTCTGTTGCTCAAAGCGTTGAATGCCGCGGCGATCCACCCGTTGGAGCATTTCGCGGATCGTCAGGCCAGTAACAGGATGACGCAGGTCGGGCGCAATGTCCGCCAGAGGCGTCAGAACAAACGCTCGCTCCTCGATGCGAGGGTGTGGGATGGTCAGGTCGGACGTCTCGAACACCAAATCGTCGTAAAACAAAATATCCAGGTCAATCTGGCGCGGGCCATAACGCGGGCCCGGGGTGCGCCCCAACCGCACCTCAAGGCTTTTGAGCGTTTTCAATAAGTCTTGCGGTGTGAGTTCGGTCTCAACCTCGAGCGCCTGATTGAGAAACGCCGGCTGATCGGCATACCCCCAGGGTGGCGTTTCATAAACCGGCGAGGCGGACAGAACGCGCACCGCCGGTGGCAACGCTTTCTGCGCAGCCTGCAGGTTCGCCAGCCGATCGCCCAGGTTGCTGCCCAGCGCCAGATACACCACCGCGCTCATAGCCGCTCGATCACTGTGGCGGTGGCCATGCCGTGGCCAATGCACATCGTCTGCAAGCCGTAACGCCCGCCGCTGCGCTCTAGCTCATACAGCAACTTGGTCATCAAGATCGCACCTGTCGCGCCCAAGGGATGCCCCAGAGCGATCGCCCCACCATTGGGGTTGACGCGCTCCATCCCCTCGACGCATAACTCCTTCGCCCAGGCTAAGACTACAGAAGCAAAGGCCTCGTTGATCTCGATGACATCCATCTCATCCAGAGTCAGCCCGGCGCGTTTCAAGACTTGCAGTGTGGCGGGTATGGGGCCGTCGAGCATCAGCGTGGGGTGCGAACCGACCACGGCGCGGGCCACCAGTCGGGCGCGCGGTGTCAGGTTATAGCGCCCGATGGCGCGCGGCGAGGCCAACAACAGCGCCGCCGCCCCATCGCTGATCTGGCTGGAGTTCCCAGCGGTGATCACCCCATCGGGCTTGAACACCGGCCGCAATGAACGCATTTTCTCCCGATCTGGAGGCATACGCACGCCTTCATCGGTATCTACCCAACGCCCATCGGGGCGCGGCAGAGGCAAGATCTGCTCTTCGAAGTAGCCGTTCTGGATGGCTTGCATGGCGCGCCAGTGGCTTTGGTACGCGAAATCATCCAGCTCTTCGCGGCTGAGACGCCACTTCTCAGCCATCATCTCGGCGCTGATGCCTTGATGCACCATCTCGTAAGGGATGCATTGTGGCCATTGCGGCGGATAATCCGCGCCCAGCGGCTGATGCGACATCATCTCCACGCCACCGGCGATGACCAGATCCATATCGCCGGATAGAATAGCTTGGGCGGCAAAATGCACCGCCTGCTGGCTGGAGCCACACATGCGGTTGAGCGTGACCGCTGGCACCTTAGCCGGGAAACCAGCGCACAAAACGGCCAGCCGCGCCAGATTGGCGCCTTGGTCGCCGACGGGCGTCACGCAGCCCAGGATCACGTCTTCCACCCAATCCGCTTCTGCACCGGCACGGCGCAGTGCCTCCTGTAACACCGCTGCGCCCAATTCCACCGGCGCGAAGGGTTGTAAAGCGCCCTGCGGTTTGCCTTGCCCCACCGCGGTGCGCGCCGCAGAAATAATGTAGACTTCGCTCATGCTTGTTTTCCTCCTCAAGCCAACTATGTCCAGGCGCGGGCAAAACCGCGGCTTCGCCTGAAAGCTTACTACTCGGCTGAAAACCGATCGCGCTTACAGCGCCTTCAACCCTATTATAATTACCCAGGCGAAAGCTGTCATCCTTTGATCGCAGAGGAAACCTCATGGCTCAAGCAATCTTTCATTTTCCGCGCGGCTTTCTGTGGGGCACGGCCACATCTTCACATCAAGTGGAAGGCAATAATTTCAATAACAACTGGTGGGCTTGGGAACAAGAAGCCGGGCGCATCCACAACGGGGATAAGTCTGGCGCAGCCTGCGACTGGTGGGGCGGACGCTGGCGGGAGGACTTCGACCGGGCAGCGGAAGGCGGTCAGAACGCCCACCGCTTTTCCATCGAATGGAGCCGCATCCAACCTGTGCCGGATAAATGGGACGAAACGGCTCTCGACCGTTACCGCGATATGGCGCGCGGGCTATACGAGCGCAATATGACGCCTTTGGTCACTCTGCATCATTTCACAGATCCGCTCTGGATCAGCGAGATGGGCGGCTGTGAAAACGAAGCGGTGATCGAGCCGTTCGTGCGCTATGTGCGCAAGGCGGTCGAGGCGCTCAAAGAGTATGTCAACCTGTGGGTGACTATCAACGAACCGAATGTACTGGCGGTGA
Organism: Anaerolinea thermophila; assembly: GCA_020724505.1. Classification (GTDB taxonomy): domain Bacteria; phylum Chloroflexota; class Anaerolineae; order Anaerolineales; family UBA4823; genus RBG-16-57-11. The sequence goes on along the minus strand of DYGV01000131.1, from coordinate 6,752 downwards.
GCGCCTATCTGTGGGGCGTCTTCCCGCCGGGCAAAAAGAGCATGGGCGAAACCCTTCGGGTGATGATCAACCTGGCCAAAGCGCACGCCGCCGCCTATCACGCCATTCACGAGGTGCAGCCGACGGCGCGCGTGGGTATTGCACATCACCTGCGCCCTATGCTGCCTACGCGCTCCTGGTCGCCGCTTGACCGGATGTCGGCGGGGTTACAATCGGCGCTGTTCAATGACTTTTTCGCCCGCGCCGCCCAGGATGGCGTGCTGCGTCTACCGGGGCGACGTATCCGTCTGTCCAATGGCGCCAACACACAGGATTTCATCGGCGTCAACTATTACACCCAGGATCTGGTCTCTTTCGACCTGAGTAAGCCCGGCGATCTATTTGGCCGCCGCTATTACCCCCCCGAGGCGCAGCTCAGCGAGACCGGCTTCCTTGCTAACCTGCCGCAGGGCATGTTCTGGTCGCTGAATTGGGCGCGCCGCTTTGGGCTGCCGATCATCATCACCGAGAACGGGGTAGAAGACTCGCAGGATAAACTGCGCCCGCGCTACCTGATCGAACATCTGCACCAGGTGTGGCGAGCGGTGAACTTCAACTATCCGGTGAAAGGCTATTTTCACTGGAGCCTGGTGGACAACTTCGAGTGGGAGCGCGGCTGGACGCAGCGCTTCGGCCTGTGGGAGCTGGACGTTCAAACCCTGGCGCGGCGCAAGCGTCCCAGCGTGGACTTATACGCCGAAATTTGCAAGCAGAACGGCATCTCCTCCGAAACGACAGCGCGCTTCACCCCCGAATTGTTCGAGAAGATGTTCCCGAATTAGCCGAAGCGACGCCAAAGTATAGTATAATGTTGCGCGCTCATGGGGGAAGAGAGTTGATTTGATTCGGAGAGGTCGCGTAGTCTGGCCTAGCGCGCACGCCTGGAGAGCGTGTTTCCCGCAAGGGAACGAGGGTTCAAATCCCTCCCTCTCCGCCAGTTACCACAACGGTCGCTATACCCGCTCGGATGGAGGCGGGGACGGCGACCGTGTGGGTTTAAGGCAAGGGCCCGTTGGCGAAATTTTTACGATTTACACACCTCCCAAACCTGATCTCCGTTAGAACAACTGGTTTTTACCCCTTTAGGGCGAGAAAGTATTATCATTTCTTCTTTCGTCCTATCCATTCAGCGAGATCACCCTCACCTCACTGCCCTGAAGCGCCCAATCGCCAGCGCTATTCTGCGCTTGACCCAGGAAGGCGAGCAATTCGGAGCGAGGAATTCGGCGGCCATCCGGCGCGGGCAGCAGCGCCAGCGCCTCGCGATGCATGGCGGGTTGAAGAAGCAGTGGGAGTTCGATTTCGCCATCAGTCGGCGAGGTGTTCGAACCATCGGACAACGTCAGGCGGATCACATCGCCGCTGCGCAGGCCCAGGTCGGCGGCTGCCTGCGGGTGCATCTCAACCTGCCATTCCGCTTCGTCCGCCGAGAGGTCTGGCCAGGGAGCAACCACCAACCGAAAGCTCCCCAGCGCGGGCTGCAAAACACCCCCGACGCCGCCCCCCTGCAACGCTTCGACGCGCTCAACGCTCGATGCGGCGCGCCCGCCTCTCGCCATGCTGACCGGCGGAAACAGAATGGATTGCTCGCTCCACCAGCCGCCCTGCGCCAGCCAAAGCGCCCAGCCATCCTGACCAGGCGGCCACGGCAGGCGGGCGACTGCCTGCTGAATGAAATCCAGCTCGCTGCGATAGGGGAGAAGGTCGGAAAACCTGCCGCCTGCCTGATGCGCCGCGGCAAGCAGCACGTTGGCGGCGGAAAGATCACCGCGAGACGGCAGGAAGACCGGTTGCACAGCGGCGACCATTGGGCGATCGGCCGCCAGCGTGCGCTGATAGCCCCACGATTCTAGCGGCAAGCGATCGGGCAAGATCAGGTTGGCGCGCCGGGCGGTTTCATCCAATTCAGGGGCAAACGAAACGACGAACGGCACCTGCCACAAGGCGCGTTCGACATCCAGCGAGGCCGGCAGACTGGCGAGCAGGTCCACTCCATGCACGAATAACGCCTTGATCTGCCCAGTGCGCATCCGCTCGATGAACGCAGCGATCTCAGCAAAAGTCGAGGAGCGGGCAAGTAGGTGGGGATGAAGCGGCGGCCACGGCGAGAAAAACAACCCCGCAGAGCTTTCCCGCTCCTGGTTCAGCCCCAGGATGGCCTGGGCGGCTTCCAAACCGGCTGGCTGCGCCAAAGCGAACGCCCCCGGAATGGCGACCGCACGCTGCGCCTCAGCAAAGCGACGCGCCAGCCGTTGCAAGTCGTCCGGCGATACGCCGCACGCTTGGCTGACCGCCGCCAGGTCAAAAGCTGTGTCCTGAGCTGAATGAACATCTTGCCGTGCCAGATAGGTCAGCGCGCGGGCGAGCAACGCCTCGCTGCCCGGTCGAATACACACCCACTCGTCGGCGCGGGCAGCCACAGCAGAGCGCCGCGCCTCGAACTGCACCCAATACCCCGCCGGCAGGCGCGGCGCGTCCGTCGCCCGGAGCGCAGCAGCCACGCGCGGCGTCAGCCAGGCTTCCCTCCCCGACAGGCCGAATGAGAACACGACCTGCGCCTGATCCAGAGCAAAATGAGGCAATTGCGAGAGACCGTACAGGCCCTGGGCGGCGTCCATCAACGTGAGGCGGCCATCGGCCAGGCTTTGCGGATCGAAGCGCACCACGCTTGCGCCGCCCAGCGCCTGCGCCAGCAGGCGCACGAGATCGTTCAGATGGTCTGGGTAAACGCCCAGCACAAAAGCAATTTCCTGCGGACGTAGAGCGCGCAGAGATTGCGCAATCTGGCGTAAGCATCGCCGCCAGTCTGTCTCGCTCAGCCGGCTGCCGCGCCGTTCTAGTGGCGTCGTCAAACGCCGAGCATCCCCCAGGCCGCCCAGGAGTTTTTCTAAAACCTGACCATCCACGTTCGCGCCGCAGGGATGCGCCAAGTTAGGTTCCACTGCCAGCACGCGCCCGTCGGCAACCGCCAGACGGATTGCGCCGCCGACCGCGCCCATCTCGCGGTATGTGGCGACCCAGCGAGGAGGGGCACCGCCCTGCTGGGTGAAAATGCGATCGGAGAAATAGCCAGCGCAAGCCGCCGCCGCGCCCAGGGCAGAAGCCTTCAAGAAATCCCGCCGGGTGAGCAAAGCGCGTGGCCGGTTCTTCACTCGAATACCCCGTCTCAACCGGCAGTAGCCATCGAACGTAATATGATCCCCACTAAAAAGAGGAACCCAACGCTATAAACCAGCATCACGCGGCGGGTAGCGTCGCCGCGAGTGTACATAAACACCCCCGGCACGACCAACACACTAACGACGCCATAGAGAATGTGGATATAGCGCCCGGCAAGATTCCCCGCCCCGCTGAAGAAAATGAACGCGCCCAGCGCCCCCTGAACTACATATAACACCTCGGCAATCGCCAGCGCCCCCCAATAATTGCCATCCACGCCCTGCTGACGAAAATAACGCCACAACCCCCATAACGCCATGGCGATGGTGTACAACAAGGCGGTGTTGGCCAAGTTGCCGTGAATCTCGACCAGTCCCATGCATGCCTCCCGCGAGCGATACGTTGCTGATTTCCGGCAACGATTGACCACGATTATACCCGCGGATTTTGAGGCGGGGCGCTTTCTCGAAAACCAGATGAGCATGGATAATCACAAAGGGTGATGAATGAATCACCCCATTAAATGATAGCTTAATGACCATTTTTGTCTTGTTTGGCAAGATTGGCTATGCTATAATCCCGCCGGATTAATTAGGGTCATATTGTCCAAATTTTCACCGGTCTGGAGGAAATTTTATGGCCAAAGAGACGCCGTCTCAGGAAGAGAAAAAGCCTATCAACCGGCGTGAATTTCTTAATTTTGCCTGGCTGGCTTCATTGGGTTTCCTGACTCTTAATGTCGCCGGGATGACCTACCTGTTTTCCATGCCGCGTTTTAAGGAAGGCGAGTTCGGCGGCGTATTCACCGTTGGATCGGTCTCGGAATTGCCGGCGGCAGGTTCAGCGCCGGTTAATTTTCCCAAAGTCAAGCTATGGTTATCGAACACCGAACAAGGCGCCCTGGCAATTTACAAGGTTTGCACCCATCTGGGCTGCCTCTATAACTGGGTTGACCAGGAAGGCAAGTTCATCTGTCCTTGCCATGGCTCGCAATTCACGCCCGCGGGGGAGTATATTCAAGGACCTGCGCCGCGTTCGCTGGACCGCTTCGTTATCCGGGTGATTGACCCGAACACCGGCAATGTGCTGGCCGAAACGGATGAAGCCGGCGATCCGCTGCCCCTCCCCGATGATCCCAACGCGGTGGTACGCGTGGATACCGGGGCGCGCATCCGCGGCAAACCCAAAGGTTAGCCCCATATACCTTTCAGGAAATTTTCGGCTGCAATTATAGAGCGACCATCCCACTTTCTTGGAGAGACCCGCTTATGCTCAAGTCTATGAATCTACAAGATATGCGCCAGAAGGCCTATCAGGCGTTGGACCAACGCGTGCGCGCCATCACTGCTGGTCTGGGTCTGAACGAACTGCGCGCCTTAATGCGCGGCGAACCGCCCACCGAAAAGCCCAACCCGCGCTACAAGGTGCATACCACCAGCTTTCTGTTCCATATCCGCCCGCGTTACTACGAAGCGGGCAGCACGATTTTAACGCACACCTTTCGCTTGGGCTTTTTTACTTCATTCTTCTTCTTCGTAGAACTTTTCACCGGCCTGATCTTGATGATCTATTACACGCCTTCGCCGGAGAAAGCCTATGAATCGATCCTCAACCTGCTGAATAATGTGCCTTTTGGTCAGATGATGCGCGATATTCATCGTCTGGGGGCGGAAGCCATGGTGATTTTCACCACCCTGCACATGCTGCGTACGTTCCTGACCGGCTCCTACAAGAAAGAGCGTTCATTCACCTGGCTGACCGGCGTGGTGTTGCTGGGCATCACCATGTTTCTCAGCTTCAGCGGCTATCTGCTGCCCTGGGATCAACTGGCTTACTGGGCGGTGACGGTGGGCACCAGTATGGCGGAAGCCGCCCCGCTATTCGGCAACGAGATTAACTTGTTGCTGCGCGGCGCTCCCGATATTGCCGCCAATGGTTTGCTGCGTTTCTACCTGTTGCATGTGGTTCTGCTGCCATTGGCAGCCATTCTGGTCATCAGCATTCATTATTACAAGGTTTCGCGCGAACACGGAATCTCCTTGCCGGCGTACATCGAGGAGGGGAATGTCCCGCCGGAGGTGAAGAAAGCCGCCAAGCAACGCATTGACTTCATCCCTGATCTGCTCACCAGCGAGTTGTTCCTAGTCAGCCTGGGCATTCTGGTTCTCGTGCTGGGCGTGACGGTATTCAACTACCACGCGCCGCTCGAATCGGTAGCCAACCCTCAGGTCACGCCGTTGGATACCAAAGCGCCGTGGTACTTCTGGTGGCTGCAAGGGATGCTCAAACTGGGCGACAAGATCCTGATGGGTGTGATATTGCCCACTATCGTGGTGTTAGTGTTGGTCGGTCTGCCGTATATTGACCGCAATCCGCACCGCAGCCTGTACAAACGTCCTATCGCCGTGGCGCTGGGCGTCCTTTCGGTGTTAATCCTGGTGGTGTTGAGCTACATGGGGTTGCCGCAATTCGGCATCGAAATGGAACCCGCCCAACGCATCATTCAGGATATGTCGCCGCAGGAAGGCGTAGGTCCGCTGCAGAAGCTACCTTTCGAGGAGCTTCAACTGGGCAGCTATCAGGTCAACGTCAATGAACCGATCAACATGTGTCCCAATCTAGATTTTGGCTGCCCCGCTTTCGAGACCTTCTTCCGCCTGTACAGCGATCGGGTTAATCAGGCAATCCGCAAGGGCGACCTACCAGCAGAAACCCAAGCGGTGGTGGTGATCGAAGACTGGCAAAAAGATCTGCGCAAGATCACTTTGCGCATTGTATGGCCGGGCGAAGACGGTAAATCGAAATCCTATGAGCGGGTCGTTTATCTGCACGCCAACCGAGGGATGGAGTAACCCATGAACCGCATCAATCTGCAAATCCTCTTCGGGGCGATCATGGTGCTGGTGACCAGCGTGATTGTGTTGTTCTATGGGTTGAATGAAGAGAAACGCATGGCCGAAGCGGAAGAAGCGCAACGGGCGCGGGCGATCGAGCAGGGGGCGGCGCTGTTCGAAGCGCAATGCAGCCGCTGCCACGGCACGCAAGGCACGGGTATCCCTGGCCTGTGCCCGCCGCTCAACGATCGTTATTTCTTCGACCAGCGCATGAATGACGTAGGCTGGAGCGGTACACTAGAGGATTACATCGTCGCCACAGTTTCCAGCGGACGGTTGGCTTCCACTCGGCCGCAACTCTACCCCGGTCAGGGCACGCCCGCCATGCCGGCCTTCTCCGACCGATTTGGTGGTCCATTGCGCGAAGATCAAATCCGCACCATCGCCGCTTTTATCACCAACTGGTCAGAAACCGCCATTGCTATCGAGGTTCCGCCTACGCCTTCTGGACCGGTAGTTGGTACAGACATCACTAAAGAGCTTCCCGAAGGTGACCCGGCGGCTGGCGAGGCGTTGGCGACCTCCCTGGGCTGCGTCGCATGTCACATTGCTGCCCCTACTGGGCCAGCTTGGTTACCCAAAGATGGCGAACCCGGCGTTGGGACCCACGCCGCGACCCGCATCACCCAAGCCGATTACACTGGTAAAGCAACAACGCCC
>DYGV01000130.1 GCA_020724505.1 Anaerolinea thermophila | reverse complement strand
AAGCGCTAAAGATCACCCCAGCGGAGGCCGCCTGGGTGCAAAAGCCATCCACCGGCTTGATCTTGTAAAACCTGCCGCCCAGTGTACGGATCAACCGCCAGCCGCCCATGGAAATGCCCAATGCGATTGCCCCGGCGCTGACCAAAATCACCCACAACGGCACTCGAAATGCGTCCAGTGCGCCGTGGATCACCAAGCCCAAGGTGATGACGCCCATGGTCTTTTGAGCGTCGTTTGCGCCATAGCTCAACGCCAAGCCCAAAGCGGTGAGGACCTGAGCGCGCTTGAAAAATATATTGATGCGTGGCGTCGCATTGCGCGCCAGGAAAAATACCAGGCGGGTGGTTAAAAAGCCAATGGTCAAACCTAATAACGGAGACAGGAATAGAGAAATCAGCACTTTTTCCACACCGCCGAAGCGAATTGCACCAAAGCCCGCGCCCATCCACGCTGCGCCGACCAAACCACCGATCAGCGCATGCGAAGAGCTGCTGGGCACGCCAAGGAACCAGGTCAGCAGGTTCCACAGAATAGCCGTGGATAATGCAACCAGGATCACCTCCAACGTAATTGCCGAAGAAACGACCACCTGGGCGCCGATGGTCTCCGCTACGGCGACGCCCAAGAGAAACGGCCCTGTGAAAACCGCCGCTGCGGTGAGCGTCAACGCCCAACGTGGCGGCAGCGCCCGCGAGGAGATTACCGTCGCTACCAGGTTACTCGAGTCGTGAACGCCGTTCAGAAAATCGAACAACAGCGCCAGGGCGATCAACGCCGTCAGGTTAGCAGGCATGGCAGGTTGATCCTCTGCGCTAGGTCATTTTGACCACGACATCGGCGATGATGTTCGCCGCCTCATCGCCCCGGTCGGCGGCGTTGCTCAAATGGCGATAGACTTCGCGCTTTTTCAACATGCGCACGATATGCTGCACATCCTCCGGCCCGCTGAACAATTCTGCCAACGCTTCGCGGTACACTGCCTCAACGCGGTTTTCCAGCGCCTTGGCGCGCTGGGCGTGTTCGGCAGCGACGCGTGGATGTTCTTTCAAACGCTGCATTGCCAGATGAAGTTCATAGGCTGCATCGCGCAGCAACGAAGCGATGCGCGCCATGTGTTGGGTGGGGCGCACTTTCAAGACCACCATTTCATCCACGGTGGTGTAAGCGTAATCCAACACGTCGTCAATCGCTCGCGATAGCGCAAAAATATCCTCGCGGTCAATAGGCGTGATAAAGGTGCGATTCAATTCATCAATCAAGATACGGCGCACTTCGTCGGCCTCTTTCTCTGTCTGGGTCAACTGTCGCGCCGTCTCTGGATTGGCTTCGTTCATGTAATCTTTGAGTAGGTCAAGACCCTTGAGGGTCAACGCTGCCTGTTCAATGAGCAATGACAAAAATTTGTCCTGGCGTGGTTTGAAAATCCTGAACATCCTGGCATCGTCCTGGGGTCTGGCGGGTAAGCACCAGAAGACTCCCCTAATGAAAGTGTTCGTATATCATACCAGAAACTCGACTTCTACTCCGGGCGCGTCCGGTTTATGGTTATAATAAGCCCTTGATCCCACCCAAGAGGTACTTATGTCCACACCCATCGTCGAATGCATTCCCAATTTTTCAGAAGCCCGCCGCCCGGAGGTCATCGAAGCGATCATGGCGGCGGTTCGTTCGGTGTCCGGCGTCACATTGTTGGATCGCCATTCCGATTTGGATCACAATCGCACGGTGCTGACCTTCGTCGGCTCGCCAGAAGAGGTCGAGGAAGCCGCATATCGCGCCATTGCCCGCGCCGCGGAACTGATTAACCTCGATGAGCATCAAGGCGAACACCCGCGCATTGGCGCTACCGACGTCGTCCCGTTTGTGCCGATCCGCGGCATCAGCATGGCGGAATGTGTGCTGATCGCCCGCCGTTTGGGGCAGCGCGTTGGTGAGACGCTGGGCATACCGGTCTATCTATATGAGGCTGCTGCCACTCGACCGGAGCGCGTCAACTTGGAGAATATCCGTCGCGGGCAATATGAAGCGCTCAAGGAAGAGATCGGCGTTTTGCCGGAGCGCGATCCCGATTTTGGGCCGAAAAAGGTGGGGCCTGCCGGCGCAACCGTGATCGGCGCCCGCCAGCCTCTGGTCGCGTTTAACGTGTATCTGACCACAGACGATGTGAGCATCGCCAAGAAGATCGCCAAGGCGGTGCGCCATTCATCCGGCGGCTTGCGCTATGTGAAAGCACTAGGGTTGCTGGTGGAGGGTCGGGCGCAGGTTTCGATGAACCTGACCAATTTTCGCAGCACTCCCATCGCCAGGGTGGTGGAAATGATCCGTCGCGAGGCGGCGCGCTACGGAACTGCGATTCACCACAGCGAATTGGTGGGGTTAATCCCTCAAGAGGCGTTGATCGAGGCTGCCCGTTGGTACACTCAGCTCGACCAGTTCGAGCCGGATCAAATCCTGGAACAACGACTGGCCGCGGCGCAACAAGAGGCCAGTTCTCAGGCGTCCATGGACTTCCTGGATGCCCTTGCCGAAGGCACGCCAGCCCCCGGCGGCGGGTCGGCGGCGGCTTACGCTGGCGCGGCCGGCGCCGCTCTGGCTGCCATGGTCGCCCGCCTCACTCTAGGCAAGAAAAAATACGCCAACGTCGAAGCGCAGATGTATGGGCTGTTGGAGCGCGCCGAAAGTTTACGCGCCTCGCTCACCGCGGCGATCCAGCGCGATGCCGAGGCTTTTTCCGCAGTGATGACAGCCCTTAAATTGCCCAAAGACACGCCAGAAGAAGAGGCGGCACGCCAGAAAGCGATTGAAGAAGCCACTCTCAACGCCGCCCGTGTGCCGCTGGACACAGCGCGCATGGCAGTCGAGGTGATGGAACTGGCCGCCCAGGCGGCGACGCTGGGTAATCTGAACGCTATCAGTGATGGCGCTACCGGCGCCGCCCTGGCGCGCGCTGCCCTGACCGGCGCAGGGTACAACGTGCGCATCAATGTCGCCGGTCTGGCAGACCCATCTGCCGGCGAACCCCTGCTGGCGGAAATTCGGCAGTTGGAAGCGCAAGCGAATGAGATCGAAGCGCGCGTCCGTCAGCAGCTTATCGAGCGCGGAGGGATGCCTCAGCTATGAAGTTATCGGCTTGGGCGAGGCTGGGGGCAATCGGTTTGCTTCTGATTTTAACGGCTTGCCAGTTCAGCGCGCCGGCAGGGATGGTCGCTGGCGCGGCTGAGACGCAGCCCAAAACGACCGAATGTCCTTCCACCGCCGATCAACCCGGTCTGTGCGCCTCGCCCGACCGGCTGACTTCGCTGGCGCAAACGCCGTCTGCCGCGCCGCCAACGCTCACCGCAACTACGACTTTGACCATTGAACCTTCCTCGACCACTGAGGAAGTACCCACCTCAACCCCGCTCAAGCCGACGCCTTGCGCGCCAGATCTCTGCGTGTACCAGGGCGCACTCTTTCTAAAACGGCCAATCCAGCCGCCGGGCAACGACGTTATTGATGTCACCTACCGTTTCGGCAGCACCCAAAGCGGTATGCGCGACCCTCATCATGGGGTGGAGTTTCTCAATGGTTTCGGAACGCCCGTATTCGCCGCCGGGGATGGTCGTGTGGTAGTAGCCGGGACGGATGTCAATCCCACCTCGCCGCACGGCGTTTGGCCGATCACATTTTATGGCCCCTATTCCAATTTTTACGGCAACCTGGTGGTGATCGAACATCATCCGCCAGAGCAATTGCTGCAGGCAATGCCCGATCTACCCCAACCCATTTATACCCTCTATGGTCACCTTTCAGAGATCCTGGTTCAGGCCGGGCAAGCGGTGACGGCCGGCGAATTGATCGGCAAGGTCGGCATGAGCGGCATCGCCACCGGCAGCCACCTGCACTTCGAGGTGCGATTGGGAGAAAACACTTACAAAGCATCCCGCAACCCCGAACTCTGGCTGACGCCCCAGCTGGACGCCAATGGGCAACCCAAGGGGGCAATTGCCGGGCGTTTCCTGGACGCCTATGGCAACAGCCTGGAAATGCCCAGCATCGTGCTGCAACACTTGCCGCAAGGACCCAATGGCCCCAGCGATTTCCAAATCACAGTGCTCACTTACGAGGAAAAAGCTCTCATTGGACAGCCGCCGTGGATGGAAAGTTTCGCCGTTGGCGACCTGCCAGCCGGCTGGTATCAATTGAGTTTCCCCATGGGCGGATTGCGCCAGGAGTTGGTGCAGGTCTTTCCTGGGCAAATCACCAGCGTCGTTTTTCGCAGCCCGTAGAGACGGACGAGCTTTTCATGCGCCGATCTAGCGAAACCCGGTCGTTGAATGCAATCTCTTAAGGTAAAATCACGGTTGTAACTTGACACCGACAGCTCAGCTTTGGAGGTTTTTATGGGATTGAAGCCCGATCATTGGATCCGCAAGATGGCGCTTGAACACCGCATGATCGAGCCGTTCACTGATTCGCAGGTGCGCAACGGGGTGATCTCATTTGGGGTCTCATCTTATGGGTACGACATCCGCGTAGCGGATGAATTCAAGATCTTCACCAATGTTTATTCGGCCATCGTGGATCCAAAATACTTCGATCCCAAGTCAATGGTTGACTTTAAAGGCGACGTATGTGTGATTCCTCCCAATTCCTTCGCCCTGGCCAGAACGGTCGAATATTTTCGCATTCCCCGCAATGTGTTAACGGTCTGCCTGGGAAAATCCACCTACGCCCGCTGTGGCATCATCGTCAACGTCACGCCCTTCGAGCCGGAGTGGGAGGGATATGTCACTCTGGAGATTTCCAACACCACGCCGTTGCCGGCCAAAATCTACGCTAACGAAGGTATTGCTCAGGTGTTGTTTTTCGAGGCGGACGAAATATGTGAAATTTCTTACGCCGACAAGAAGGGTAAATATCAAAAACAGCAATCCATCGTTTTACCAAAGCTGTGACACGACCCGCCCCACGACCTGTAATTCGCCGTAAGCGAAAAACGTTCTTCTTACCCCTGGCTTGTACCCTAATTGTCTTGCTGGCCTGTTCGCGCAGCCAAAGCGCCAGCAACGAACCTTTTTGGAGCATCTCCAGACAAGGATTGCCCACCAGCGCTGCTCGCCTCACCCAAACCCCGCCCCCCTGGATCCCCGCGCCGCGCCGCTCGCCCGGCGCTCCGATTCTCACCCCCACCCCCGACGCCCCCCACAAGCTGCCGGCCATTCGCACCCACCCTGAAGAGTACGCGGTGCAGCCCGGCGACACCTTGGGGCTGATCGCCAACCGTTACGGCGTGAGCGTGGATCAGATTGTCAACGCCAATGACCTGCTCAACCCCAACATCCTTTCTGTGGGGCAAATATTGACCATCCCTGCGCCGACACCGCAACATAGCGGGCCGGATTTCAAGATCCTGCCCGATTCAGAGCTGGTATATAGCCCTTATACGGTGCTGTTCAACATCGAAGACTTTGTAAAAAAACAAAGCGGCTTTCTTTCCAGTTACTACGAAGAAGTGGACGGAGAATCGCTCAGCGGGGCGCAAATCTTGCAACGGATCGCGCAGGATTATTCGGTCAACCCGCGCCTACTTCTGGCTGTATTGCAACATCAAACTGGCTGGTTGACCAACCCCCGCCCAGCCAAGAAAGATCAGGATTACCCGCTGGGTTGGGTGGACCCAAACCGCAAAGGGCTGTACCGACAGCTCGCCTGGGCGGCGAACACCCTGAACGGTGGGTATTATCTATGGCGTTACGGGCGCACAGCGACCTGGATTCTGGCGGATGGAAACATCGTGCCGATTGCCCCAACCATCAACGCAGGGACGGCTGCCGTGCAATACTTCTTCGCTCAGTTCCATGATCGTTCTGCCTGGGAAAAAGCCGTGTCCTCCGAAGGCTTGTTTGCCACGTATAATGCGCTGTTCGGCTATCCCTTCGATTACGCCATCGAACCGCTGATCCCAGCCGATCTGTTCCAGCCGGCCATGCAGTTGCCTTTTGAGCCGGGCGCGATATGGTACTATACCGGCGGTCCACACGGCGGCTGGGGTGATGGCTCCGCCTGGGCCGCCCTGGATTTTGCACCCCCCGGAGAGGCATTGGGCTGTGTGGCGAATGACGCCTGGGTGGTCGCCGTAGCCGATGGACTGATCTTGCGCGCCAAAAATGGCGCGGTGGTGCAAGACCTGGATGGCGACGGGCTGGAGCAGACCGGATGGACGGTGCTATACATGCATATCGAGGAGCGCGACCGGGTTCTACCGGGCGTCTTTCTGAAGGCGGGCGAGCGCATCGGCCACCCTTCTTGCGAGGGCGGCGTATCTTCCGGCACTCATGTTCACCTGGCGCGCAGGTATAATGGGGAATGGATCGCCGCGGCCGGGCCCATTCCCTTCGTGCTAGACGGCTGGGTGGCGAAAGGAAGCGAACGAGAATACGATGGGTATCTGGCGCGCGGAGGCAAGCAAATCGAAGCTTACGCCGGGGTAGCGCCAAATAATGGAATTCAGCGTTGAAGCCTCTTAGAACACAGGCGCTTGCCGCTCACGTTTTTTGCAGCTTATTGATCAGCGTTCTGGCCACCTCTTGCGTTGCCAGCGGCGGTTATTGGATTCCGCCCAGCTCTCCGCCAACACCCGCAGCGTTGGCGCTGGCGCCTCAAATCGGCGTACAGCCCGAAGATCCACCTGCCGCGATGCTGGAGGCTTCTCCCACTCTCTACACGCCTGCCGATGCGCCCACAGCCATTGAGCAGGTAGATGATCCATCCCCAACAGCGCCCGTCGAAACCCCCACGCAACCGCCCGGCGAAACTCTCACTCCGCCCACGCTGCCGCCGTCTTCCGCCACGCCGGAAATTTATGTGGTGGACACCGCGCCCATCCTGTATTACGCCCAGGCAGCAGACACATTGAAAGTGGTGGCTGTACGTTTTGGGGTATCGCCAGCAGAGATCACTTCGCCAGAACCCATCCCGGAAACCGCTTTTATCAACCCAGGCCAGTTGTTGATTATCCCACGCAGGTTGGGCAACACCACCTCTTCGCAACAGATCATGCCGGATAGCGAGGTGGTCTATTCGCCCTCCGCGGTCAATTTCGATACACTGGAATTTGTCCGCCAGGCGGGGGGGTATCTCAGCTCGTATAAAGAATGGCATAAAAGCACCGGAATGAAATCAGGCGCGGAGATTGTGCAACGAGTGGCGATCGAAAACTCGATCAACCCGCGCCTTCTCCTGGCTTTGCTGGAATATCACAGCCATTGGGTGTATGGGTCGCCGCAAGGTAGAGAGCAAACCGACTACCCGATGGGATTGGTCTTGCCCAACGCCAAGGGGCTTTACAATCAACTTGTCTGGAGCGTCAACCAGCTCTCCGTAGGTTATTATGCTTATCGAGAAGGGCGCCTGACGCAAATTCGCTTCTCGGACGGCGCAACCGCCCGTCTGGCGCCGGATCTGAACGCTGGCACCGCGGCTTTGCAATATTACTTCTCCAAGCTCTACGACAGCCAGCGCTGGCTGGATGCGCTCAACCCGGAGGTGGGCCTGCCTGCGTTGCATAACACCATGTTTGGCAACCCCTGGGAGCGCGCGAAGACCGTTGAGCCGCTCTTTCCCGCTGGTATCACCCAACCGCAGTTGATCCTGCCCTTCCTGCGCAACTGGACCTGGAGCTACACCGGCGGGCCGCATGGCGCATGGGAGCAGGAAGGCGCATATGCCGCCCTGGATTTCGCCCCCGGCGCCACCGAATCCGGCTGCGTCCAATCGGACGCCTGGGCAGCCGCAGCTGCCGCCGGGCTGGTGGTGCGCACCGGGCCGGGGCTGGTGGTGCTGGATTTGGACGGCGACGGCTATGAACAAACCGGCTGGGTGTTGGTCTATCTGCACATCGCCGAGAAAGGCCGCGTCCAGGTAGGCGATTGGGTGGCAACTGGCGATCCCATCGGACGTCCCTCCTGCGAAGGCGGGTTCGCCACCGGCACGCATATCCATATTGCACGCAAATTCAACGGGGAGTGGGTGCCGGCGGATGGGCCATTGCCTTTCAATTTGGGCGGCTGGATCGCCCACGCCGGCCCAATGCCCTACACCGGCACTCTGACGCGAGATGGAGTCACCCTCACCGCCTGCACTTGCAGCAATTATTTGACTTTTATCACCCGCACGGATGATGATCCCTAATTTGTTCGCGCTGGCGTTATCCGCCAGCCGCCGTTTTTCCTCTTTCCTAACCCTGACGGTCATCCTAACGTTGGCGCTGAGCGCCTGTCAGCCGTTGAACGCCACCCCGCTCGGCGCAGGGAGCGACGCTTCTGCCATCCAGGCAAACGCCCCAGCCGTTAACGCCGTGCAGGCTGAAAACCCCGTCGCCACTCCCACATCGGCGTTCCCTGAGAGGCCACGCTACGGGCCGGGCGAACTGGTGGATTACATCGCCCAAACCGGAGACACCCTGCCAGGGTTGGCTGTACGCTTCAATACCAGCGTGGCGGAAATCCTGGAAGCCAACCCGTTCATCCCGGCCACTGCCACCACCATGCCGCCGGGTATGCCGATGAAGATCCCCATTTACTATCTGCCGCTATGGGGCTCCCCCTATCAAATCCTTCCCGACAGCCTGTTCCCCAATGGGCCGGCGCAGGTTGGTTTCGACGTGGCAGCTTTTGTAGCCGAGCATCCGGGATGGTTAAAAAATTATCAGAGTTATGTAGCCGACGCCAACCGCAGCGGCGCAGAGATCGTTGAATACATTGCCCGCTATTACAGCGTCAGCCCACGTCTGTTGTTGGCGTTGTTGGAATATCAAGCTGGCGCGCTTAGTCAACCCACCCTGGCGGAGGAACTGGAAGACTACCCGCTGGGTTATCGTCGCTGGAGCCATAAGGGGCTTTTCCTACAGCTTAGCTGGGCGGCCAACAAGCTTAACGACGCCTATTATCGCTATCGCGCCGCTAAACTGACCGAGCTGACCCATTCGGATGGGCGCATTGAGCGCTTCGACCCCTGGCAGAACGCGGCCACCGTGGCGTTAATGGTCTATTTCAACAACCTGTATAATTATCCCGATTACATGGAAGCCATCTCTCCTGATGGTTTCGCCCGCCTCTATCGCGAGCTGTTCGGCGATCCCTGGCAAAATGTGCAGCCGCATATCCCCGGCAGCCTGACCCAGCCGGCGTTTCTGTTGCCTTTCCAGCCAGGGGATGTTTGGGCGCTCACGGGCGGACCGCACACCGCGTGGGGCGAAGGCGAACCATTAGCCGCGCTGGATTTCGCCCCGCCTTCCAAATCTGCCGGTTGTGTATCTAGCAATGTCTGGGCGACCGCCGTGGCAGATGGGGTGGTAGTGCGCTCCGAGACGGGTCAGGTGATGATTGACCTAGACGGCGACGGCGATGAACGTACCGGTTGGAACGTCTTTTACTTGCATGTGGGTTCGAATGGGCGAGTTCCACTGGGGGCAATCGTGAAACAAGGCGATCCCATCGGACATCCATCTTGCGAGGGAGGCTCGGCTACCGGCACACATATTCATATCGCCCGCAAATACAACGGCGAATGGATGCCTGCCGAGGGTCTGGGCAACGGCATATTAGCCTTTAACCTGGAGGGGTGGACGGCGCGCAACGGCAGCCGCCCCTATTTAGGCACGCTGGTGCGCAACGCATTGGTGGTGACCGCCTGCACCTGCTCGAACGCCCGCAGCTTCATCAAGAGCGACCGCCTTCCCGTTGCGATACCAACCCCCGTCGCCTCAGAGATTCAACAATCCACTCCTTGATTTCAATAATTTCAAAAATATATTTAATAATATCAAATATAATCTTGACAAATTTAAATATTGAACTATAATAGGGTCAAGATCTATTTGAGTCTTACATGTGGAAGGAAATTGTTATGAACCCCATCCCCAGCCGATGCCCGCTTTGCGGGGGCGAACTGGTTGTCACCCGTATTTATTGCCGCGACTGCGACACCACCCTCGAAGGTCGCTTCACCAGTGGGCCGTTCAGCCAGCTCACGCCCGAACAAATCAACTTCATCATCACATTTGTACGCTGCGAAGGCAAGATCACCCGCATGGAAGATGAAATCGGGCTATCCTATCCGACAATCCGCAACCGTTTACATGAAGTCATTCGCGCCATGGGATATGAGCCAGGCGGCGGAGAAGAAAGCGTCGTTTTAACTGAACAGGAACGCCAGAAGATCCTGGAAGACCTGGACGCCGGGCGCATCAGCGCAGAACAGGCCATGCAGATGTTGCGCGAAGCGGAGGAATAAGATGAGCAACCAAATCCTGGAAACGGGTCCTGTACCCGAAATCTATTTTGATCAAGCGCTTGGCGATCTGCAAGCGCGCGGTTGGGAAGAGCCTCGCCTGTCGCTTCAGGCGGAGCCGGAGACGCTGCAACTGGAACAGCAAGATGACGTGATCCATCTGAGTTGCCAGGGCGATTGCGAGCTGCGTTTACCCGTTGGCGCAACGCTGCGCATTGGTCAGGTGAACGGCGATTTGAGCCTCAAACTGCTGGAGGATCAACTCATCATTGGAGAAGTGCGCGGCGACCTCGTCTTGCGCAATGTCGCCATAACACAGATCCATACCGTGCATGGCGACCTAGCGGTGAAAAACGCATCCGATGATCTCCATGTTGACCTCGTCTATGGGGACGCAGACATTCGTCAGGTGGCAGGGCAATGCGTCTTGAACGAGGTACGCGGCGACCTGGACTTAGCCAATGTGGATGGCGATGTACAGGCCAACGTTCAAGGCAACGCCCGTCTGAGACTATCCGAACTGAGCGGAACGGATTACAAAGTACGCGCCGCGGGAGATATTTACTGCTACCTGGCAGATGACGTCGACGCGCAGATCAGACTGACCAGCGAAGGAGAACGTATCAAGGTGCGCTTACCTCAAGGCTCCAACACCTTTCGACAGATGCACCATGAGCTAACTCTGGGAGAGGGCGCAGCTTCGCTGACGCTCGACGCTGGGGGCGCTATCTACCTGTTTGTAGAAAAAGCAGGTTGGGGCGAGGCTGAAATACCCTATGGTTTCCCCGGTGCTTCGACCGGAGTCTATGGGCAACAGATCGCCCAGCAAGTTGAAGCGCAAATGGCCGAGATGGCGCGGCGGCTAAACGAACAGATGGAACATCTGACGGATCGTCTGGGCAAGTTTGGGCTAACCCCAGAAGAGAGCGAGCGAATCGCTGAACAGGCCCGGCGCGTCGGTGAACGGGAAGCCTCCCGCGCCCAGGAAAAGCTGCGTCGCGCCCAGGAGAAACTGGAGCGCAAACTGGAAGCGCAGCGCCGTCGCGCCGAGCAGCGCGCGCAAATGGCCGATCGGCGCAGCCGCCGACACACATGGAGCTTCGAATGGCCTGCGCCGCCCACGCCGCCGTCATCGCCTAAGAGCGCTTCTACCGAAGAAGAACGGCTGATGATCCTGCGCATGTTGGAGCAGAAAAAGATCACCCTGGAGCAAGCCGAACAGCTTCTTTCGGCACTGGAAGGCGAAGAATGAACCTATGCTGAACATCGCCGTCATCCTCGGGACGACCCGCCCG
>DYGV01000129.1 GCA_020724505.1 Anaerolinea thermophila | reverse complement strand
AAGAGATGCACGCCAGATGACAGCCCGATCACCAATCCGATTACGAGAAATTTTGGGGATTTCGGTATCGGCAGCCCATCTAACAGGCTGGCGAAGATCAAGACGCCGCCGAACATCAGCGGCAGCGTGAAGCGGTCCCAGGGGAAGGTCAATTCCAGGTGCATGTTGGTCGCCCAAACCGGCCAACCGCCGATCAGCAAGGCGTAGAGGCCGATCAGAATGGGCTGCCACAGATTGCTGTCAGAAAGGCGCGCCTCGCTGTGCAGTCGCCGCAGAATAAAGAAAGTCGTCGTTGTTCCTGCGGCGAGCACAAGCAAATAAGCGATCAGGATAGCAGGTTTGACCTCCATGGGGTTCAAATGGGCAAAGATGCGCGCCCATGCCGCCGCCGCAGATGCGAATGCATCCTGTAAGATTGTTATCCCCAACGTAATCAAAGTCTGCTGGGGGGCGCTAAAAAATTCATTGAACAGGGTGATGTTGCCGCGCGGAGTGGCATGTGTCTTTGGGCGATTTCCTTGTTGGCTGCCCAGAGCAACACTGGACGCAAAAGTTCCAGTCCGAAGAAGTATTCCAGAGCGAACATGCTCCAGGTATCCAAGGCCAGCCCGCATAAGGTCAGCTGCCAATATCGTTTGGGGCGTCGCGATGCCAGGAGCATACAACCAAGCGAAGCGAGAAATGCGCTATAGACGAGGAATTGATGTCCGTAGGTGATTGGTATAAATTGTTGCGAGAAACCCGGATAAACGATGAACAAGGCTGCGGCGATCACAGCCAGTTGCTTGCGCTGTGGCCATATTAACCCTATCACCCAAGCAAACGTCAGACCGCATAACCAGCGGGCGAAGATTCCAAAAATCTGCCAGGCTATCATTGATTCGCCTATCAGGCTGGTGGTCAGTGTGAACAACCAGCCCTGCGCTGGGCGGTCAATCGCGAAGGCTTTGGGAAAGATCGTTGGACCGAAGAAGTGCAAAAACCAGAGCGAGGGCCAATCATCCCAATACACCCCCAGATCGGGCGTCAACGGCAGATAAGCGATCAGGCTAAGAATAAATAGACCCAGGGGAATTGCCCAGGTGAAATTGCTGACCCTCTTTGAAATCTTTTCTATCATGGGGCGGGGCGCTTGGGGGGGCGGCTATATGAAAAACCAACCGCCCCTATCAGGCTTGGGCGAATGCTATTTCAACTTTGCCTCGATCCACGCTGGCACGCTATCGAGCGCTTCGCGTATGCGACTGGCATCTTTCCCTCCCGCCTGCGCCAGGGTCGGGCGTCCACCGCCTCCGCCGCCCAGGAATCCAGCCACGTGCTTGACCAACTCGCCGGCGTGCAGGCCGCGCTGGACGAGGTCTTCTGTGACGGAACCTACGATGAGGGGTTTGCCTTGCTGATCTACGGCAGCCAACACCGCCACGCCGCTGGAGAACCGCTGGCGGAATTGATCGCTCAACCCGCGCAAGGCGTCTGCGTCGGCGTCAGGCACGCTGATCGCCAGCACCGGTATGCCCTGCACACGTGGGACGTTCGACAGATATTCCTGGAAGGCGCGCATTGCCTGGTTCCGGCGCAGCTCCGCAATTTGCTTGCGCGCCTGGGCGAGCGACTCGAGGACCGCCTCTAAACGGGTAGGTGTATTTTCGGGAGCGGTTTCTAAGAGCGCGGCGAGGCGTTTGAGCAGGCGGAAACGTTCTTGCACCAGCTCATACGCAGCGCGGCCAGTAACCGCCTCGATGCGTCGTATGCCGGCCGCGGCGCTGCCTTCGCTGGTGATCAGGAACAAGCCGATGTCGCCAGTTTCGTCCACATGCGTACCGCCGCACAATTCATTGGAAAACGCCTCGGGTTCGCCAATGGTGATGTTACGAACCGTTTCGCCGTATTTTTCACCGAATAAGGCGGTAGCGCCTTCCTGGATGGCCTGTTGCAAAGGTTTGAAAGCGATGTGCAGACGATAATTTCCCAGGATGGCGCGGTTCACACCTGCTTCGATTTGTTCGATCTGCTCGGGCGTCAGGGCGTGAGGGTGGGTGAAGTCGAAGCGTAAACGGTCTGGAGCGACCAACGACCCAGCTTGACGGGCGTGCTCGCCCAGCACCGCACGTAGCTCCGCATGCAGCAGGTGAGTGGCGGTGTGGTTGCGCATGATGTCGCGGCGGCGCTGAGCATCCACCGCAGCGATCGCTGGATCGCCGACTTTTGGCGTACCTCTCACTACCTCGCCAACATGAACGATCACCCCAGCTGCTGGTTTACGCATATCCAGGACGCGGATTTCCCAACGCGGCTCGGCGACGCTGACGATGACCCCGGTATCTGATACCTGGCCGCCAGCCTCGACGTAAAAACCGGTTCGAGGCAGCAATACTTCGACCTTCTCGCCGGTCTGAGCAGACTGGACGGATTTTCCATCCACCAGCAGCGCCAGTACTGGCTCCTCAACCTCCAGCCATTCGTAAGGGTTGTGTTGCACGCCTTCGCCACCCAGTTTACCTTGAGCTTGCAGCTCTTGTAATAGGGTGCGGTAGATGTCCACATCCTCTCCGCCGAGTGGGCCGAACGCCTCTCCTGCGCCAGATGCCAGGCGATGTTTCTCCATAGCCTGGTGGAAGCCAGCTTCGTCCACTTCCAGGTCTTGTTCGCGAGCGATGTCTTTGGTGATCTCCAGCGGCAGGCCGTAGGTGGCGTATAAGTCGAACGCTTGGTCGCCAGGCAATACCCGCTCGCCGGAGGCGGAGAGGCGGCTTAGTAAGCTTTCTAACTTGGCAACGCCGCTTTCCACCGTGCGGGCAAAGCGCTCTTCTTCATTAGTTAGGTTCGTCAGGATGGCTGAGCGGTTACGCCTCAGCTCTGGATAGAAATCGCCATAGTTTTCGATGACCACTTCAGCCACACGGGCGAGAAAAGGCTCGTTCAAACCGAGCTTGCTGCCAAAACGCGCTGCCCGGCGAATGATCATGCGGCAAACGTAGTTGCGTCCGATATTGCCCGGCACCACCCCATCCGCGATTAGAAAAGCCGCTGCCCGTGTGTGATCGGCGATCACTCGATAAGGGGTCAGGTTGGCATCCATCTGTGCATCGCTATCGCCGGTCATTTGCTGTACGGCGCGCATGAGTGGCAGCAGCAAATCGGTTTTGTAGTTAGATGGCGTGTCCTGCAATACGGAGACAATCCTTTCCAAGCCCATCCCCGTATCCACGTGTTTGGCTGGCAGCGGTTCCAGCGATGTGGGGCCGGTTCGGTTGTATTGAATGAAAACCAGGTTCCACAGCTCCAGGAAGCGTTTGCAGTCGCCATTCACGCGACAAACATGCCCCGGAACGCCTTGTTTGTCACAGTAGCTTAGGCCGCGATCATAATGAATTTCGCTGCATGGCCCACATGGGCCGGTTTCGGCCATCTCCCAAAAATTGTCTTTGCGTCCAAAGAATAAAACGTGGCTGGGATCGAAGCCGGGCTGCAAGCGCCATTCGTTGGCAGCTTCCTCGTCGGTTGGGATCTCACCCTTTTCATCTTTGAAGCAGGTTGCCCACAGGCGTTTCCTATCCAGGCCCCACACATCCGTCAGCAGTTGCCATGCCCAGGCAATGGCTTCTTTTTTGTAATAATCGCCAAAGGACCAATTCCCCAGCATTTCAAAGAAAGTGTGATGCGTATCGTCTCGCCCGACATCATCTAAATCGTTATGTTTGCCGGCCACGCGCATACACTTTTGTGAATTTGCCGCGCGGGTATAAGGGCGCTTGTCAATGCCCAGGAAAACATCCTTAAACTGCACCATCCCGGCGTTGGTGAACAATAGAGTTTGATCACCGCCTGGCACAAGCGAGGAGGATGGCACGAAAGTATGCTGATGCTCAAGGAAAAAGTCAATGAAATCCTGGCGGATCTTTGCGCCGGTGGGTTTAGGTGAAGTCATATATTCTCCAATTAATGGAAATGAGTATCCTGCGATTCTCTTAGTTTTAGAATTATACCAATGGAGGTTAGAAGCTATATTATAATCCTTCAATTCATAAGGAATATTACTTCTGCAGGATGAACAAAGCCTCTGTGTTTGCAGAGGACGCCATTGGAAGTTGTTTGCCACCGAGCACACCGGATACACAAAGAAAAAAAGCAACCCTGCTCAGTGTGCTCGATATTCTCAGTGGCTACAATATGCGGCAAGGATTTATTTGCCGCCAGGCACGCCAAGAGCAACAATTTCGCTTGATGTGCTCGGTGTCCCCTGCGGCATGATTACATAATTTGATCATCAATGAAAAAATATCTCTATTTCACCGTTTTCTCAGCCGGGATGACCACCCTGGCGTTGGAGTTTTCTGCCTCTCGCCTGCTGGGCGGTGTTTTTGGCACCAGCAATCTGGTGTGGGCAAGCATTATCGGTTTGATCCTGATCTATCTGGCGGCGGGCTACTTCTTGGGCGGACGCTGGGCTGACCGTCAACCGCAATTCAGTGTTATGTTTGCCATTCTTGCCTGGGGGGCATTCCTCTCCGGCGTGACGCCGTTGATTGCACGCCCGGTGCTTCGCCTGGCGGCGGATGCTTTCGACCAGTTGCAGGTGGGTTTACTTTTGGGTTCTTTTACCTCCGTGCTGATCTTGCTCAGCGTTCCAGTTACCTTGCTGGGAACCATCTCGCCGTTTGCCATTCGCCTGGCAATCCAGGATCCCCATCAGGCGGGAGAAATTTCTGGGCGCATCTACGCCGTGTCCGCCCTCGGTTCGTTTATCGGCACATTTTTGCCGGTGTTAGTTTTCATCCCCCAGGTGGGCACTACCTGGACTTTTGTGATCTTCAGCGTGTATTTGCTGTTGGTGGCGGTTGTGGGTCATTGGTTGACCTCAGGGTGGCGGCGCGCGGCGGCTTATCTGTGGATGCCAATTCTTTTGATCGTGGTTGCGGTATTCGGCGCGCGCAGTCCGCTCAAATCCAGCCGCGGGCAGATTTATGAGACCGAGTCGGCGTATAACTATATCCAGGTTTTGGAAGAAGATGGCTATCGCATTTTGCGCCTGAACGAGGGCCAGGGGCAGCATTCGATGTGGCACCCCACCGAACTGGATTTTCACGGGCCATGGGAGCAGTTTCTGGCGGCGCCTTTCTTTAACGCTGCTCCACACCCGCGGAAAGCGGTGAAGAGCATGGCGATTGTAGGGTTGGCTGCCGGCACCGTCGCCAGGCAAGCCAGCGCTGTGTATGGCCCGATCCCCATAGACGGATTTGAGATTGACCCGCGGATTATTGCCGTAGGACGTCAATATTTTGACATGAATGAGCCAAACTTGAACGCCATCGCTGCAGATGGCCGTTGGGGACTGGCCCACAGTCAGAGGCGATATTCGATCATCGCAGTGGATGCCTATCAGCCGCCGTATATCCCCTGGCACATGACCACGCGTGAGTTTTTCCTGATCGTTTTCGATCAACTTACAGACGACGGCGTGATGGTTATCAACGTTGGTCGTTCGCCGACCGACCGACGGCTGGTAAACGGATTGGCGGGGACGATTCGTTCGGTGTTTCCCTCAATCTATGTGATGGATGTTCCGGGATCCTTCAACTCGATCATTTACGCTACAAAGAAACCAACACGGATCGAAAATCTTTATGCCAATCTTCTGGAACTGTATCGCCAGCCAGACGTTCACCCGTTGTTGATCCAATCATTGGAGCGAGTGGTGGTTAATCTTCAGCCCATGCCGGATAGCCAGACAGTTTACACCGACGATTGGGCGCCGATCGAGTGGATCACCAACGAACTGGTTTTGAGTTATGTGCTTTTCGGAGATATGGAGGCTTTACAAGAAGAAGGAGCCCAACCATGAGCATAGAGCAGAAATCGCTTTCACTGAACACCGCCCTTTTTTACCGCGGACTATCCTGGCTGGTTACGATACTGACGCCGGTAGTGATTGTCTTAACTGCGGTTCGCTTATTAATGGCGCCGGCCTTTTTGTCATTTGAATATAACACGCCGAACTTCCCACCAGATCGCTATGGGTTCACGCTGCAAGATCGTTTGTACTGGTCCAACATCGCCCTGGAATATCTGCTCAACGATGCGGGGATCGAGTTCCTGGGCGACTTGCGCTTTGCAGATGGAACCCCGGTATATAATCAGCGCGAGTTAAAACACATGGTGGATGTGAAAATCGCGGTCAAGGCAGCGCTGAACATCTGGCGGGTGTCCGGCTTGGCGTTGTTCCTGCTGGCTTTATGGGCGTGGCGCGGCGGATGGTTCGATGCGTTTCGCTCGGGCCTGGCGCGCGGCGCTTGGCTTACTGCAATTTCTGTTGGGGCGTTGATTTTATTTGCCTTGCTGAGCTTTGGGGTGTTTTTCGTAGCTTTTCACAATGTGTTTTTTGAGCCGGGTACCTGGATGTTTGAATTCAGCGATACCCTAATTCGGCTCTTCCCCGAACGTTTCTGGCGGGATATTTTTATCTATGTGGGCGTGTTTTCTATTGGCGCCGGTTTGCTAATCGCTTTCCTGTTGCGTCGGAAGTAATTCTGGTTACTTAAAAATCCACAGGTCTATATTTGACATCTGGCATCGGGTGCCATAATCTTTGTTTGTGCCTGAGAGCAGAGTCAGGGCGATTTCGCCCACGGATAGCGAGCCGCTGTAAGCATTGGCGACGCGCTGATTATTGACGTAAAAGGTTATTTTCTTATCATAAACGACCAACATGATCTGCGCTTCCCCCTCAGGGATGGAAACTTTGCCATATTTTTGCATTGCCAGACCTTTGGGGTTGCCACGCGATCTCTGCGCCAAACGCACGAACCCGTCCAGACCAAGATAGGCGAGATGATGATTGTCTTTGTCTTTGAGGTTGAACACAATGCCGCAACCGGAGTTTTGCCAGTTTGCCCGGTCGCTGGCCGACTGCCAGGCTGTATCGGCTGAGAGGACGAAGTTCTCCGCCGCGTAGCCGGTTGGCCACCACTGATACCATCCGATTTGTGCCCAGCTTTCATCGAAGTCAGCCAGGCGGTAATACTCGCCTGAAGTGGATGCCACGACGCCCTCATTGAGCAGCTTTTGAATTTTGTCAGCCATGGATTGGGCTTGTTGGGTGGTTTGGGCAATGACAGAAGCAGTGGCAGTTTGAATTTCACCTGCTCTCTGGGTCGCTGTAGCTTGTCTGTTTTGGGCGGCTTCGGTTTCCTGCAAGGCTTGGGAGGCGGCGTCGGTCTGGGTAGCGCTCAGACTTTCAGCGGTTGAACGGGCTTGTTCGGTGAGCTGCGCGTTATCAGACTCTGTTGTTACTGGAGGGCTTGTAGGCGAAGGGAGTGTTTCAATGATCGGAGACTGGGCAAATAGCTTACAAGCAACAGCAAAGAAAGTCATACAAACCAGCCATAGGGCAATGCGTTGGATGCCCATGATTTCCTCCCAAAACAGAAACGAAAAGGGGCAATCAGGTTGAATTGACTAAATCATAGCGCCGAATAGGGCGCAGGTCAAGTCCGAGTTCGTAAATCATCGGTGTTCCGGTAGGCACATGAATGCCGGGTACCTCGGCTTCGGGTATATCTTCGAGGTATTTGATCAGCGCGCGCAGGCTGTTGCCATGCGCCAGGATCAAGACGCGGCGACCGCTGCGGATCGCCGGGACAATGCTGGAATGCCAGAAAGGCAACAGGCGCTCTACGGTATCTTGGAGCGATTCGCTGCATGGCAATTGTTCAGGCGGGAGAAAAGAGTATCGTGGGTCGAAGCGGGGATGGCGGTAGTCGTCCCATTCCAGCGCTGGCGGACGGCCGCGATATGAGCGCCGCCAATACATCACGCGATCATGACCCAGCCGCCGCGCGGTTTCAGCTTTATTAAGCCCCTGCAAACATCCATAATGCCGCTCGTTCAGTGTCCAGGTCTGAACCACAAGTAGGCTGGATAGATGCATTTCCTCTTGAATGATGCTCAAGCTGTCCACTGCCCGGTGAAGCACTGAAGTGAACGCCTGATCAAAGGAAAGCCCGGCGTTTCGCAGGCGATCAGCGGCGCTTCGGGCTTCCTGGATTCCCAGTTCGGTAAGTGGGACATCTGTCCATCCCGTGAAGCGGTTTTCCAGATTCCAAATGCTTTGTCCGTGTCGCAAAAGGACGAGCGTGTACGTCATTCTATAAACAACGTAGGGCGCCCAGGTCTGAAAACATGGCCGGGCGCCCTAGACTACATCGGTGATGATAAATTATCGAATCGCCAGTTCCGTCTCGCGGTCGAAGATGTGCATGGCATTCATGTTGAAGACCATTTGCACTTTCTGATCAATCTGATAGCGCGAGCGCGGATCTACCCGAGCGACGAAGCTGTTATTGCCAGTCTTTAAATAGACGAGGATTTCATTGCCCATCAATTCGGTGACATCCACCACACATTCCACGAGTTGACCATCAATGCTAGGCGGGGCAAATTCCGGGTTGTGGATATTTTCAGGGCGGATACCGAAGATGATGTCTCGGTCAACTTCCTTCATGTAAGCCTGCTTGCGGTCGCTGGGTACCTTCAAAGCAAAGGTGCCGCCGTCAACATAAAGGTCGTCCCCGTCTTTTCTGAGCTTGGCGGGGAAGAAGTTCATCGAAGGCGAACCGATGAAGCCGGCCACGAACAGATTGTCGGGTCGGTCGTATAACGTCTGCGGCGTGTCAACCTGCTGTAAGATACCCTTGTTGATTACCGCAATACGCGTTGCCATGGTCATGGCTTCTATCTGGTCGTGAGTTACGTAGATGAAGGTGGTTTGAAGCTGCTGATGCAGTTTGCTAATATTGGCGCGGGTTTCCACGCGCAGTTTAGCGTCCAGGTTGGAGAGCGGTTCGTCAAAGAGAAAAACTTTTGGCTCGCGCACAATCGCCCGTCCCACCGCCACACGCTGGCGTTGACCGCCGGAGAGCTGGCGGGGTTTGCGGTCCAGCAGGTGACCGATGCCAAGAATATCGGCGGCTTTCTTAACGCGGCGGTCAATCTCATCCTTAGGGGTTTTGCGCAGCTTCAGACCGAAAGCCATGTTATCATAGACCGACATGTGTGGATACAGAGCATAGGATTGAAAGACCATGGCGATATCGCGGTCTTTCGGCGCGACGTCGTTGACCACCTGATCGCCGATCAGGATGCGGCCTTCGCTGACATCCTCCAGCCCGGCCAGGCAGCGCAACGCAGTGGTCTTGCCGCAGCCTGAGGGGCCCACCAAAACCAGAAATTCGCGATCCGCGATTTCAAGATTCAGGTCGTTCACTGCAACGACGTCGCCAAATCGCTT
Organism: Anaerolinea thermophila; assembly: GCA_020724505.1. Classification (GTDB taxonomy): domain Bacteria; phylum Chloroflexota; class Anaerolineae; order Anaerolineales; family UBA4823; genus RBG-16-57-11. Next base: position 2,398 of record DYGV01000129.1, on the reverse strand, counting down.
ATAGACATGATCGAATGTAACGCTAGCCATCCGTTTTTCTCCTTTCTCACTTTGGGGAATATAGTGACCCCATTATAGCCGTTGACTGCGGAATTGGCAATCGTTATGAAAACGATTTTGCACTTTGGGGTGAAAATAAATGATGGATGTCACTATTTCGGCAGCGATAAAATCCATTCAGCATCTTGCCGATTTGCGTTCAAACATATAGAATGGCTTTATCAACCCATTATTTGACGCTAAGCGCATGACCCAAGACGACATTAGCCCTATTCGTAAGCAGTATTTAGAGATCAAGCGCCAGTATCCACAGGCGATCCTTTTCTTCCGCCTGGGCGACTTTTACGAGACTTTCGATCAGGACGCGGAGATCGCCGCACGCGAATTGGATATTGTGTTAACCTCGCGCGGGGTGGCAAAAGGGGTACGCGTGCCAATGGCTGGCATCCCTCACCACGCGGTAGAGAATTATTTGGCGCGGTTAATCGAGCGCGGTTATCATGTGGCAATTTGCGAGCAGGTCGGCGATCAGCCGATAAAGGGCTTATTCCCGCGCAAAGTAACGCGCGTCGTCACCCCTGGCACGGTGATCGAGCCGGGTTTGCTACCCGGCGACGCCAATAACTATCTGGTGTGCGTGGTGATCGAAGATGCAGAAGGAGATCATGCTGCGCGAGCCGGCGTTGCTTACGTGGATATCACCACCGGCGAATTTGCCGCCACCGAATTGAGCAGCGAAGATATATTCGGCGCGCTGCGCGCTGAACTGGCGCGGTTGAGGCCGGCGGAAATTCTTCACCCTGAGAGCGTCGCCTTGCACAATGGGCTGCCTGGTCATGCTACTGCCTGGCCAACCTGGCGCTTCGAATTGGGGCGTTGCCGGGAGACATTACTGCGACATTTTCAAGCCGCCTCGCTGGACGGTTTTGGATTGCATGATATGAACCTGGCGATCCGCTCTGCCGGAGCGATTTTGCAGTATCTATCTGCCACGCAACCAGCCGCTCTCAGCTTGCTAACCGGCGTTAGTACTTACACGTTGTCCGAGTTTATGACTTTGGACGCCTCCACCCGGCGTAATCTGGAGTTGATCGAGACGATTCGCGGCGGTTCTGCGAAGGGTTCTTTGCTGGGGGTGATTGACAAAACAGTCACACCGATGGGTAAACGGTTGCTGCTGCAATGGGTGAACAAGCCTTTGTTAGATGTTGGGCAGATCCGCAAACGACAGGATGGAGTGGAGCTTTTTTATCAAGATGGTATGTTGCGCGCCCAGGCACGAGCGGCACTCAAACCGCTGGGGGATCTGGAGCGGTTGGTCGGCCGTGTGCTGAGTGGCACGGCGCAACCACGCGACCTGGTCGCCATCCGTCATACGTTGGAACATTTGCCGGAATTGCTTCATATCCTACCTCCGAACGACGAGGCGTTAGCGTCTATCCTGGAAGATTTATCGCTATGCCAGGAAGAATTGACTTTATTGCAGAGCGCAATTGCAGACGATCCCCCGGCGACTCTGCAAAATGTTGGGGTGATACGCCCTGGTTATTCAGCAGAGTTGGATGGCGTGGTGGAACGTTCACGCCATGCGCGCGAGTGGATCGCCAATTTAGAGAGCGTGGAACGAGAACGTACCGGCATCAAGTCGCTTAAGGTGGGCTACAACAAAGTGTTTGGTTATTACATCGAAGTCACCCACGCCAACACCAACGCCATCCCGACGGAATATATCCGCAAGCAGACATTAGTCAACGCCGAACGATATATCACCCCAGAGATGAAAGAATACGAGACGTTGGTGCTAAACGCAGAGGAGCGCATTCGTGAGATCGAGGCGCGCCTGTTTCGCGAGGTTTGTTCTCAACTTGCAGGCTCGTCGAAGCGATTGCTGGGAACTGCGCGTGCACTGGCACAACTGGATGTGCTGGCTGCATTGGCTGAAACGGCCGCCCTGAACGGCTATGTCCGACCTCAAGTCGTTGAGGAAGATGTGTTGGAGATACGCGATGGGCGTCATCCCGTTGTGGAGCAGATGCTGAGCGGAGAGCGTTTCACCCCCAACGATGTGGTGTTTGAGCCGGGCGAGAGAGTGCGGATTATCACCGGTCCCAATATGTCGGGCAAGTCCACATTAATCCGACAGACGGCGCTGATCGTGCTATTAGCGCAGATCGGCAGCTTTGTGCCGGCTTCCGCGGCGAAAATTGGCGTGGTGGATCGAATTTTCACCCGCATGGGCGCGCAAGACGAAATCCACGCTGGGCAGTCAACCTTTATGGTGGAGATGGTGGAAACCGCCAATATCCTGCATCACGCCACAGCGCGCAGTTTACTGGTGCTGGACGAAATTGGACGCGGCACCAGCACTTACGACGGTCTCTCGATTGCGTGGGCAGTG
>DYGV01000128.1:798-11772 GCA_020724505.1 Anaerolinea thermophila | reverse complement strand
GATTGTCCCGAACATGAAGGACGCAGTGCGCATCACGGTGATCGCCACGGGTTTTGAGCGCACGGGCGCGCCGCGGCGCATTGTGGAGCCTTCGTCCAGCGAAGCCCGCCCCACGCCCGTTGAGCAACCGGCGTCTTCTCAGCCGGCGCGCCCCGTCAGCCGGGACTTCCAGCCGCGCTCTTTCAACACGGAGGATCTGGACATCCCGACCTTCTTGCGTAATCGCAGCAGCCGTTAGTTCGTCCGCTTAGGCGCATTGGCGGCAGACGCTGCCAATGGGTTGCTTAAGAATCGCATCTTAATGAGACTGCCGGTTCCGTCCTCCCGGTGAGTTCTGCCTGTCGTTCTGCTGGCAGGCTCCATATATGCCTTCGCGTGGGGCCGCCGACGACAGAACCGATGAACCTGGTGTTTGATAAACGCCAGGTTCATCCTATTTCTACTAAAATTGTCCAAAATCATCCATAAGATCACCCTTAATTCCCCTTGTCAAGCGGGGCAGGTTATGCTAGAATGCATGTCACCTTGCCTAGATGTGAGGGTAGATTAATAATAAACCCCCATCTATGGCGGCTACATTTGTTCTAGTTATTGGAACGGGGATTGTATGCGCTGTCCGTATTGCAAACACAGCAGTTCCAGGGTTATTGATACTTCTCACGATTCGCGCGGGGGCGTGCGGCGGCGGCGCGAATGTGAGAATTGTAAGCAACGGTTCAGCACCTATGAACGTCCGATTCTGGCCACGCCGCTGATCATCAAGCAAGATGGGACGCGGGAAGATTTCGACCGCGATAAATTGATCCGCGGCATCCGCATCTCTTGCGCCAAGCGACCGGTCTCGGCGGCGGACATTGAGCGCCTGGTTGGCGAGATCGAGTCGACGCTTCAAGCCATGGGGCGCGCTGAAGTTTCATCCCGCGTGGTGGGGGATATGGTCATTGCCGGTTTGAAAGAATTGGATCAAATCGCCTACATCCGTTACGCCATCGTCTACCTGGGTCTGGACGACCTCAAATCCATCCGCAACGAAATTGATCGTTTGCTCGAAGGTTAATATCTTTTGCGCTGGCTGGGCTGGATCAGGGGGATGAGCTTCGCAGCGCTTGGTTTACTGTCTGAAGAGTTAAATTGTTGAGGAGGAACGCCATGTTGCAGGAGACCAACACTCAAAATGAGCGTCGGGGTTTGAAATTTACCCCAGAAATGCCCAATGATCTACCATCTATCTCTTTGACGGATAATGCGCGCCAGGTGTTGACACGCCGGTATGTACGCCGCGATAGGAATGGTCAACCAGCGGAGACTGTGGAAGGCATGTTTTGGCGTGTCGCTTATCATGTGGCTGCCAGCGAGGAGATTTGGGGACAGGATGTGATGCAACGCGCCGAGCAGTTCTATGAGCTGCTGACCTCCAAGCGGTTTTTCCCCAATTCTCCCACCTTTACCGGAGCCGGCACGCCGTTGGGGCAGTTGGCGGCTTGCTTTGTCCTGCCGATTAACGATGATATGGGACGCGACCCGGCGGGCATCTTCCAGACCTTGCGCGACGCGGCGCTCATCCAGCAGACTGGCGGCGGAAACGGTTTTTCCTTCTCGCGTCTGCGCCCCAAAGGCGCGCTGGTCAAATCCTCCGCCGGGCAAGCCACCGGACCGGTCGGTTTCCTGCGTGTGTACGATAAGGCTTTCGGCGAAGTGGCTCAGGGCGGGTCGCGCCGTGGCGCCAATATGGCGGTGCTGCGCGTCGATCACCCGGACATCGAAGAATTTATCACTTGCAAAACTGATGAAAACGCCATCACCAATTTCAACATTTCGGTGGGCATCACCGATGCATTCATGCAGGCGGTGCGTCAGGATGCCGATTGGGAGTTGCGCTTTCCCGATATTCACGCCGAACAGTATCGCAATTTCCAGGGTACGCTAGAGCAGGCAGAAGCAGCCGGCATTCCAATTCGCATCTATCGCACGGTGCGCGCCCGCGAATTGTTCGAGAAAATTGTGCGTCAGGCGCATCATAATGGCGAGCCTGGCGTGCTGTTCCTAGACGCCGCCAACCGCGCCAACCCGGTGCCGCATCTCTATCCACTGGAAGCGACCAACCCTTGCGGGGAACAGTGGCTTGGCCCCTATGAAAACTGTTGCCTGGGTTCGGTGAACCTGGCTCAGCATTTCGGCGCGGATAAAGGCGTGGACTGGGAAAAGTTGCGCCAAAGCGTAGAGCTGGCGACGATTTTCCTAGATGATGTGGTGGAGGCGAACGCGTATGTGCCGGCGGTGCCTCAGCTTCGAGAAGCCGCGCTGCGCGCACGACGCATCGGGCTGGGCGTCATGGGGTTGGCGGATCTGATGTACCATGTCGGCGTGCGCTATGGCTCGCCAGAAGGTCAGGAGTTTGCCGCGCAGGTGATGGAGTTTGTGCGGTATCACGCGATGCGCGTCAGCATCGAGCTGGCGGAGGTGCGCGGCGCTTTTCCAGCAATCCAGGGCAGCATCTACGATCCGCAAAACCTGCGCTGGCAGCCGCCGCGGCCGATCACGCCATACACACAGGATTGGGGACGCCCAGCGCTGGATTGGGAGGCTATCTGCGAAGGCATTCGGCGATACGGCATCCGCAACGCAGCCCAGACCACCGTTGCGCCGACAGGCACCATCGCCACCGTGGCTGGCTGCGAAGGGTACGGCTGCGAGCCGGTCTTTGCCCTGGCTTACATCCGCCATGTCAACGATAATGGCCGCGATCTGCAACTGGTTTACGCCAGCCCGCTGTTCGAGCAGGCACTTATCGAGGCCGGGTTGGAGGAAGAGGCCCGCCAACAGATCTTCGACCAGGTGATGGAGCGTGGCACCTGCCAGGGGCTGATGGAAGTGCCGCAGAGCATCCGTGATGTCTTTGTCGTCTCACAAGATATAAGCGCCGAGGAGCACGTGCGTATGCAGGCTGCGCTGCAAGCTTTTGTGGACAACAGCCTGAGCAAGACGATCAATTTTCCTGAAGATGCGACGGAAGAGGATGTGGCTCTTGCCTATCAACTGGCATGGGAGCTGGGTTGTAAGGGCATCACGGTGTATGTCACCGGATCGCGCCACAAGGTGGTGCTGGAGACCAAAGCCACCGCCCGCCAAAAGCAGGAAGGCGCGGCGGAGCTGCAACAGGCTCAGCTTGAGCCCCCGTCCACTGAAGCGATTGAGCCGCCGGCAGCGGAGCAGTTGCCGCTGTGGCATGACAAGAAAAAGCCCCGCCCGCGCCGCCTGCCGGGTTATACCATCACCGCGAATACACCGTTGGGCAAGGCTTTCGTCACGATCAACGAGAACGGCGGCGGACAGCCTTTCGAGGTTTTCATTAACACTGCCAAAGCTGGTTCGGATACCGCCGCAGTTTCCGAGGCGATTGGACGGCTGATCTCGTATATCCTGCGTCTGGCCTCGCCGGTGGCACCGCGCGAACGCCTGCGCGACGTGTGGGAGCAGCTTTCCGGCATCGGCGGCGGGCGCTCACTAGGTTTCGGCCCCAACCGGGTGCGCTCACTACCCGACGGCGTGGCTCAAGCGTTGGCTGAATATCTTGAAAACAGCGAAGCCCGACGCGCCGATCAGGAAGACGAGACGCCGGGCGGCAACGGTTTTAATCTGCTGAGCGAGACGGCGCGCGGCGCTGAACAGGGGCAACGGGTTGAACGTATTGGCGACCTGTGCCCGGAATGCGGACAGGCGGCGCTAGTCAACGAGGAGGGCTGCCGCAAGTGCTACGCCTGCGGGTATAGTGAATGCTAGGTGCGGCGAAGAATAGGCAAGGTGATGGTCTTCTTCGTACTAATTTAAGACTAAGACAAATTTACGTATTGGATCATTGTCATGTGTTCCTCTTCGCGTGCCTTCGAACGTTTTCTGTTTTGCCGGATGCCGTCTGTAACCCTTGTATCATAATCTCCAACAGGCGGTGGAAGCTCTCGTCGCAGTCCAGCGGCAAGCCGAACCCACCAGAGACCTCCAGCGAAGCAAATCCATGCACTGCGCTGCGCCAGGCGCGCACTGCGTGTAGCGCGTCTTCGCCCTTCAAGCCGAAGGATTCGATCACTGCCATCACAATGTGAACGATGCGTTCCTCGGCGGCTTGAAGGCGCTCATCCACGGGTGGCTGGCTGACGGAGGAGCGCACATTGGCCAGGTAAAGACCGGGGTTGGCTTTGATGTAAGAGCGAAAAGCCTGAGCGAGGGCGCTCAAAGCTTCGGCGCCGCTCTTGCCGATGGCCGCCTCGGTCACTACTTCTGCCAGGCGCTGGGCGTTGAGCCTGGCTAACTCGCGGCGCAGCCCGCTTATCCCATCAACGTGGTTATATAGAGACGGGGTTTGAACCCCCAGCGTCGCTGCCAACCGCCCTAGCGTGAGCGCTTCTGGCCCTTCACGATTGAGCAGCTCAGCCGCCGTATTGACCACTGTCGCTGCGTCTAGCCTGGTCTTTCTCATTGGTTCAGTTGCTCTTCTCCCCCAATTCGTTCAAGAAGGCAAGGATGTGACCGCCGGCGATTTCGGGAAACTCGGCGTGCGGATAATGACCAGCGCCTTCGACCATGATGAATTTGCCCCGCACCTGTTCAGCTACCCATTGCGCTTCTGCCTTTGGGTCTTTGAAATCAGGGTCTTTACTGCCCATAAGGATCAGCGCCGGAACACTTACTTTTGATAAGCTCTCCTCCGCAGCAGACTGGGAAGTCAACATCATTTTAACCAGGGCTTCCATTCGTCCGCGTTCACTCAGATTGGCGCGCAGTCTCTGGCGATAAGACTCAAAATCGGCGGGTTTGTGCGTGGGATAGAGCATGGCGTAATACATAACCCACATAGCTGGTCCCCATGGACGGGAGAAGAGAGCGCGGTAAAGGATGCGACTTTGCCAGTTGGGTTTGTAATGTACCGCCGGGCCGATTAGCACCAGGGAGGATACCCGTTCGGGGGCTTTTACGGCCGCCCATACAGCTGCCCCAGCCGCCATAGAAGTGCCGATAATCGTTGCCGGAGCAGAGTTGATTTGCTGCAGCACGGCGAGGATGTCGCTGCCAACCCCGGCGACGGAATAGTCTGGCCAAAGAACATCGCTTTCGCCGTGCCCGCGGATATCCATGGTGAAGACGCGATAGCCGGACAATGCAAGTTGTTCTGCCAAAAAGCGATATTCGCTACGCAGATCGCCCATGCCGGGGACGCAGATCACCGGTCTGCCTTCGCCGCGCGCATCATATGCGATCACGCCATTTTTGGTCTTTACGAATAAGGTCTCCATTCATGACTCCTTGTAATGAATATAGTTAGTATTTTAGCTAATGATATTCGTTATGTCAAGAGTAATTTGATGTAATTTATCCGTTTTTTCTTAAACACAAAACCGCTCAAAATAGCTGATGAGCGGTTTCAGGTGCCCCCAGGGGGATTCGAACCCCCGTTTTGGCCTTGAGAGGGCCACGTCCTGGGCCCCTAGACGATGGGGGCATTCTCAAAGCGACGGGATTTTACCATGTGAGGCAGGGGGCGTCAACAGGCTTTTTTGATAGGGGAATACTCAAAAGTTGTTGATGACGTTCGCCTGGCGTAGGTTGGGAACCATCGCCACAGGCTACAAAACCATTCCGCGCTTTCCTTCGATAAAAAAAGCCCGGCGAGAAAGCCGGGCCAGAATACGGCATCTTCGTTTATGCCACAGGGTGTTCTTCCTTGTGCTGGCGCACCAATTCGCGGCGCAAGATCTTGCCTACCATGGTCTTGGGCAGTTCAGCGCGAAACTCCACATGGGTGGGGATCTTATATTTTGCCAGTTTATCTTTGCAGAATTCTTTGATCTCTTCCTCGGTTGCGGTTTCGCCGGGTTTGAGCACCACCCAGGCTTTCACCGTTTCTCCGCGATACGCGTCTGGGATGCCGGCGACGCCCACTTCTAACACCTTGGGGTGTTGAGCAATCACCTCTTCCACTTCGCGCGGCCATACCTGGAAACCGCCCGGCTTGATTAGCTCTTTCTTGCGGTCAACGATGTAGAAATATCCCTCTTCGTCCATGCGGGCTATGTCGCCGGTGTAGAGCCAGCCTTCGCGCAGCGCGTTGGCCGTTTCGGTGGGCATGTTGTGATACCCTTTCATCACCAGGGGGCCTTTGATCACCAGTTCGCCCACCTCGCCCGGCGGCAGAACGGTCACCTCATCGTCCAGGCTGACGATGCGGCAGTCAATATCCGGCAGCGGCAGACCAATAGATCCCGGCGGGTTCTTGCCAAACAGGGGGTTGCAGTGCGTGGCGGTGGGCGTCTCCGACATGCCATAACCTTCCACCAGCTTGCCGCCGGTGAGCGCCTCGAACTTTTCTTTCGTCTCGCGCAGCAGCGGCGCCGAACCGGAGATGCAGGCTTTAATCGAGCTTAAATCGTATTTCTTTGCTTGCACGTCGGGGTGATTGTTGATGGCATTGTACATGGTTGGCACGCCGGGGTAGATGGTGGCGCGGTATTTTTGTATGTTATCTAGCACATCTTTGATATCGCGCGGATTGGGGATCATCACCATCGAGGCGGCGGCGCGGATGGCGAAACACATCCCCGCCACCATGCCATACACATGGAACAGGGGGATGGCCATTAGCACTACCTCTTTGCCCTCCTCGCAATTGACCATCCAACTGCGGATTTGCAGGGTATTGGCAACCAGGTTGCGGTGTAGCGCCACAGCTCCTTTGGAGATGCCTGTCGTGCCACCGCTGTACTGGAAGAGCGCCACATCTTCCGGGCCAACTTCCACTTTGGGGCGGTCTTCTGGCTTGAAGCGTTCGATCAGATCCTTCATCCACACGTCGTCTTGGGCAAGCTGAACGCGGTGACCGTCCTTTTTCTCTTTGGTTAGCCCAAATAGAAAGCCCAATACTGGCGGGAGCGCCTCTTTGATCGTGGTGACAATCACTTTGCGAATTTTGGTTTTTGGCTGCACATCCTTGATGCGATTGTAGAAGTTGCTCATCACCAGCATGATCTCCAGGCCGGAGTCGTTGACCTGGTGCTCAATCTCACGCGGGCTGTACAACGGATTGGTGGCGACCACCACGCCACCCGCCTTCAAGATGGCGAAATAAGCCATTACAAACTGAGGCGTATTCGGCATGAAGATTCCCACCCGATCGCCTTTCTTCACGCCCAAAGAAGCCAGTCCAGCCGCCAGGCGGTCGGTGATGTCGTTCATTTCCCTGTAGGTGACCCGCGCGCCCTTGAAGATTGTGCAGGCTGAATCCGGGTAATTGCGCGCGGCTTCCTCCAGGAAATAAAACAATGGAACCGGGGGATAGTCAATCGTGTACGGCACGCCTTTGTCGTACTGTTTTAACCAGGGACGCTCATCCATTTCCTCCTCCATCGAATAAATTTCACTATGAACTTGGCGAATATGCGGGGCGCTCAGTAATCAAAGTATAGAATTTTTTATCGTAATTGTCAAATAGTTTTAGAGTAATTCTGCTCTATTTAGCTGCGAACGACGACGCTCTATCGGCCAGCCAACGGCGAATCTCTGCTTCCATTTCCTCTACGGTTTTTTCGCCGACGGTAAACCAGCGGATCTGCGCCTCCTCTGGTTTGAACCAATTCGCCTGACGCCGTACAAAGACACGCGTGGCGCGCTTGATCTGTGCCACTGCTTCATCCAGCGTGAGCTGACCTTGCAAATGAGCGAGTATCTGGCGATAGCCAATGGCGGAAAAGGCCGGCGCATCGGGGGGGATGCCCTGCGCCAGCAAGCCTCGCACTTCATCCACCAGCCCCTCTTGAAGCATCTTATCAATTCGTTGGTCAATGCGGGCGTACAGTTCGGCGCGTGGACGGGTCAGCCCTAGCTGTAGCAAATCGTATGGAGAGTCGCCGCTGCGGCGTTGAGCGGAGAAGCGCCGCCCGCTGCTGAGGATGACCTCCAGAGCGCGCACCGTGCGTCGCAGGTTACGCGGATCAATCTTCGCCGCGGCTTCTTCGTCCAGGAGCGCCAGGCGTGCATGAAGACCCAAAGCTCCGATCTCCTGCGCCCAGCTCTCAAGCGCCCGACGCAGGCGTGCATCTGGCTGCACTGCCGGCGGCTGCCAGCCTTGCGTCACAGCGCGGATATACTGTCCAGTTCCCCCCACCAAAAATGGCAAGTGGCCGCGCTGATGCACCTGGGCAATGATCTGCCGCGCTTGCTCTTGAAACAACGCCAGGCTCCACATCTCACGCGGATCAGCGACGTCTATCAAATGATGAGGAACAGCGCGGCGCTCCGCCGGGCTGGGTTTGGCGGTGCCAATGTCCATGCCGCGGTAGAACAAGCGCGAATCCGCCGAAATGATCTCTCCGTCTAGTCGCCTGGCGAGCTGGATGGAAATTTCTGTCTTGCCCACTGCAGTGGGACCGAGGATTATAACCAATGGGGGGCGGCGTGGCTCAGTTTCCGGCGAATGCATTTTCGAAATGGACAATTTCCGGTCGGCTTTTTCGGCGCGAGCCGCGGATGGCGACGACGTCCACGCGCCAATCTCCAACCAGCTCCGGGTGGGCTAACAGATAGGCTTGGGCGGCAGAGATCAACCGCGCCTGCTTCTGCGGCGTGACGGAGATCTCCGGTGGGCCAAGCGCCTCGGATTGGCGCGTCTTGACTTCGATGAAAACAATTGCACTGGGTTGATCTGTAGCCTCATGACGCGCCACCAGATCTATCTCCCCATAAGGCGTGCGCACATTGCGCCCGATGATGATATAGCCTTTCTGCATCAGATATTCCGCTGCCAGGTTCTCACCCCAGCGGCCAAGTGAAATTTGTGTAACTTTTTTTTTCATACGTTGACTAATTGTAATATTACTCGTGAAATGGTTTCTGCGGCTTTTGGATAACTCAGATTTAAAGCGCGCTCGCGCATAGAATTAAACTGGTTAGGATTCTCTAAACAAAATTGGATAGCCTTTGTCAAATTTTCTGTAGATTCCCCATTGAGTGCTACCCTATGTCTAATAAGAAAAGTAGCATTCTCTAGCTCTTGTCCTGGACCTGATTTGAGTAATATGATACCTAAACCACTTGACAATGCCTCAGCCACAATTAAACCACCGGGTTTTGTAATCAATATATCATGATCTGCCATAATTTCTGCCATGTTATCGACGAACCCTAATAGATTTATTGAAATTGAATAACCGTGAATAGATTCCTTTAAAGTTTCAAATAGACTCTTTTGGTTACCTGTTATTATAGTCAAAGAAATTGTGTTAGGATTGAATTTAGCGATTGCGTCAATTATCTCCTTTATATTTTGCCTGACATTAATGTATGCGCCACTATGAACACCGCCTGCAATAAGTAATATTTTGAGTTTATTTCCACTTTTTTTATTGAAATCTTGACTTTTTGCAAACCCTAAACTAATCGGGATACCAGTAACATGAACTATGTTCGGATCAACGCCTTTATAAACTAATGTGTTTCGCAATTCTTCATGTCCCACAAAATAGGCATCCATTCCCTGTGTTGGCCAAAATGAATGGATACCGTAATCGGTAACAACACCGATAACTTTTTTTATGAGTTGGTGATCCCTTTTGATTTCTAAACCTATTCTACAGGGTAAAACATGCGTAGCAATAAGTAAGTCTGCTCGATGATCAGTTAGTTCTTTGAGGAACAACTCGCGTAATGGCTGTAAACCAACTATCCGATCAAATATATTTCCGGGAGCTCCTTGTCGCCAGATAGCATCATACAAAGCGGGTGCGACTTGAATTGATAATGCTTGAAGTTGTTCCATAATGAAGGGTAGTTGATCATTATATTTTGCAAAAAGGTCGATCACTTTTATATATTTTTGAGGATAAAATTTCTCCAAACTATTAGCAATAGCATTAGCCGCAACTTTGTGACCGGATCCTATAGATAAATAACTTATAAGTACTCCGCTCATAAAGCTCCTAATCTTCCAGCTTGCTCAATAAAGTTTTCACTACCTTCGATATTGTTTTTTGTTCAACATCAGGTGAGAATGCAACAAGTAGCTCAAAGATAATAACTATAGTACGTACCCCAAAGATATAAGTTACCCAGGGTGGAATAGGGAAATTGCCTGGTAGTTGAAGGACAATTTGATAGAAATGAAGAGCATTAACAATCTGTCCATTACTGGCTTCGTTTACTGCTCCTCCCAAAGTTAAATCCACCGTCGAAATTATTTCATAGAGAGCGTTTTCTTTAATATTTCCCAATCGTTGGTCAAATTGATAAATTACACTAAAGATAATTAAGGTTACAAGTAAAATCCCCCCATATAGACCTAAGTAATAAATCTTTGAATATTTTTGACGTCTTTCGCGGTATAAAACTACCACAGACAAGAAGCTCAGAGCTAAAATTGTGGAACTTAAAACAAGAAGAGCTTCATATGCTGGTTTTAGCCCATACATTAGATCGGGGTATAGAATCGTATATTTTTTTACATCATCCTGTAACATCATGAATAAAGATATTGAAAACAGCACCCAATTTATAATGACAGATAGAAATGCGTAGCTCAATGGCAGATTAAAAATAATCGCCCTGGAAGAATTGAATATAAGTGAAGTAGAGAACCAAGTATATCCTTCCCTTTGAGTATGATATCTATAGATGGTTAAGAACGAGATAATGCCTGCCAATACCCAAAGTAAGTGCTGTATTATGTTATTCCATCTTACAAGAAAAAAAGGATAGTAATCACTGAGAACTATTCGAGCTTTTGCTAATTCTACGATTATCTCATCAATATATAAATGAGTTATTCCATATAAAGCCACAGGAATCATTAATACTGTGAATGGCCAGATCCATGATAATGGGTCATTTCTAAACTTTGAATATAAAGCATTAGCACCAATCCAAGATTGATGCAAACCAACTTTCCCAAGGGATCTGAAATGTAATAGTATCCACCTCTTATCTTTCAACATT
>DYGV01000128.1:0-788 GCA_020724505.1 Anaerolinea thermophila | reverse complement strand
TACATCTTATTTACCTTTTGGAGGAATCTAATATATCTTTGAATGCCACCGATTACTAGGGATAAAATAGTATTATAGACATAATCGAATATTGCATATGATAAACCGACACAAACCCAACCTAATTTTGTCAACCCTGCTAAATTGAAGAGCCAATCGTCATACATAAAATTAAAATCCTACCATTATATTCTTAGCTATCATTCCGTACAGCCGGTTGGCTTTTTTCTCTAGACTTCGGCACTTTAACAACCTCACTAGAGCTATCGTTCCCACCAGCGACAGGATCCAGTGTGGCCTGGTGCTCGCCTCCGTCAAAGGGAGCTTCGCTAACCGCCCTTGACTGCGACTGCGCTCCGGGCTGATCTCCTGTCGCCGCTGGCAGGTCCAAAACGGGCGGGAAGCTCTGCTGCTCAACCAGGTACAGCTCGATGCGCTCAAACGGGCGCTTGCCCAGGTTGCGATAGCCCTGGTGCGGTCGCTCGTAGTTGTAATGCCACAACCAAGTGTCTAAATCGGTCTGCAGGGCTTCCACCGTCTCGTAGAGCGTGGTGCGAAAAGCCATGCGGAAGAATTCATCCAACACGGTGCGTTGGAAGCGTTCTACGAAACCGTTGGTCTGTGGTTGGCGCACCTGGGTGTGGCGATGCTCGATGTCATTCAGCTCCAGGTAGAGCTCATATGGATGATCATCTTTACCGCAGAATTCACAGCCATTGTCCGTGAGCACCACCTTCACGGCCAGCCCTTTTTGACGGTAAAAGGGTAAAAGCATCATTGTGCAGTAC
>DYGV01000127.1:6608-11856 GCA_020724505.1 Anaerolinea thermophila | reverse complement strand
ACCGGCTCGCTCTCGCTCGGCGCTGTTCTGGCAGTAGTGGCTTTGATGACCGGACAATGGCCGCTGTTGCCGGTGATTGCGATTATCCCTTTTAGCGTCGAGATGAGCGTTGTCTTGCAAGTGGCGTACTTTAAGTGGACCGGCGGGCGTCGGTTGTTCAAAATGGCGCCGTTGCATCATCATTTTGAGCTGTCTGGATGGAGCGAAACGCAAGTTGTGCAGCGTTTCTGGCTGATCGGTTTGTTATTTGCCATGATTGGCGTGGCTTTGTCGGTAGTGTGAGGCGCAGATCGCATCCGCTTGCGTGATTTGAGGAGAGAATGGCGACCAACTGGAGAGGTCAAAAAGTAGCGATCGTTGGCGCAGCCCGTCAAGGGCTGGCGCTGGCGCGCTATTTGCTACAGCAGGGCGCCTCGGTGGTGATCAACGATCAAAAACCGGTGGAGCAATTTAGCGAAGCGCAGGCTTCCCTGGCCGAATATGTCGCCAAACCGGAACAGCTCGAATGGGTCTGCGGAGGCCATCCGCTTAGCCTTTTGGAAGGGGTGGATCTGCTTTGCCCTTCGGGCGGAGTGCCGCTCGACCTGCCTCTGGTGCGCGAAGCACAACGGCGCGGGATTGCGCTTTCGAACGACTCGCAAATCTTTTTGGAAGCTGCGCCGTGCAAAGTGATCGGCGTCACCGGTTCAGCCGGAAAGACCACCACTACTTTGTTGGTAGGTAGGATCGCTCAGGCGGCGTTGGATATTGCCGCCACTTCGCCGAATTCTATGATCCCCTATCGCAAAGTGTGGGTGGGTGGGAATATTGGTACGCCTTTGATCTCTATGCTGCATGAGATGCAGCCAGACGATCTGGTGGTGATGGAGTTGTCCAGCTTTCAATTGGAGCTGATGAACCGCTCGCCGCAGGTGAGCGCGATCTTGAACATCACGCCCAATCATCTAGATCGGCATGGCACGATGGAAGCCTATACGGCAGCCAAAGCCAGGATCCTGGATTTTCAAACCGCGGAGGATGTTGCTGTTTTAGGTCGCGATGACCGAGGCGCATGGTCGCTGGCGCAGAAAGTGAAAGGGCGATTGCTTTCCTTCGGTTTTTCAGAGTTGCCAAATGGTCACTGCGGCGTCAGCCTGTACGGCGATGCGGTTTACTTGCGCGAAGCGTCCGGCGCCACTGAAATCTATGTATTGGCGGTGCAGGATATTGCTCTGCGCGGGATGCATAATCTGTTCAACGTCATGGCTGCCAGCGCCATTGCCGCCGGCGCCGGACTTCCGGTGCGCGCCATCCGCCAGGGAGTGCGCGGTTTCACTGGCGCGCCGCATCGCCTGGAGTTTGTGCGTTCTTGGGGTGGCGCAGATTGGTATAACGACTCCATCGCCACCGCTCCCGAACGAACGATGGCGGCCATCCGTTCTTTTGAAGAGCCGTTGGTCCTGCTACTCGGTGGGCGGGATAAAAATCTACCCTGGGATGATTTGGCGATGCTGGCGTTGCGCCGCGTGGATCATGTGATTGTTTTTGGCGAGGCGGCGGATCTGATCGTTAAAGCTTTTGAGCGCGCCGCGAACTACCTGCAAAGCGAAGCTGTGGTTGGATCGAGCGGGCAAGGCTTGCAGTCTATCACGCGCTGCGCAAACTTGCGCCAGGCGGTGGAGATCGCAGCCCAAATCGTTCAGCCAGGGGATGTGGTCCTGCTTTCCCCGGGCGGAACCAGTTTCGATGAATTTAAGGATTTCGAGGAGCGAGGACAATGTTTCGCACAGTGGGTGAGAGAACTAAAGTGAGGCCTCAGCGTCGCGCCGCCAGGCGGCGCTATCCCAGCGTGGCGGCCAGCGATGTTGGCCCTATCCATCTGCGCCCTCAACCCATGCGGCCGATGGAAACCACACGCTTGCCAAACGCAAGTTCCAAAGTGAGCGGACGCGTCGCCCAATTGCGCTTCGACGTCCTGTTGGTGCTGACCGTGATTACTTTGCTGGTATTTGGCTTGCTCATGGTTTATTCAGCCAGTTATGATTATTCGCTGCTCTGGTATGACGACCCGATGGAAATGTTTCAGCGCCAGTTATTGTGGTTGGCGATTGGTTTAGCGGCCCTGATCACATTAGCGAATATAGATTATCACCACTGGCGGGATTGGGCGGTGCCGCTGATTGTTGTCACTGGGCTGGCGTTATTGTATGTCCTCATCCAGGGGAATCTATTGAACGGAGCCAAACGCACCATTTTTGGCGGATCGGTGCAGCCTTCTGAATTAACGAAAGTGGCGGTCGTTATCTATCTTTCGGTGTGGCTATACAGCAAGCGTGATCAACTCGGTCAAGTCACGTATGGCCTCGTGCCATTGGCGATGATTCTAGGTTTTTTGGGTGGCCTGATCTTTCTGGAGCCTGACTTGAGCGCCACTTTGTCTATTCTAATGCTCGGCGGCTTGATGTTTTTCCTCGCCGGAGGCGACTTGCGCCAGATCGCGGTTATTCTACTGGTGGCCATGGTGGTTGGTTTGTTAATGGTCAACTTCACCCCCACCGGCAAGGCGCGCTTGGACGATTATCTGCGGGGGTTCAGCGACCCGACGCAAAGTTCTCCCCATGTGTTTCGTTCTTATGGCGCCTTTGCCAAGGGCGGTTGGTTTGGCGTGGGCATTGGCAAAGCAGAAGCCAAAGTGACCGGTTTGCCGGTGCCGCCCACGGATAGCATTTTTGCTGTGATCGGCGAGGAGACCGGCATCCTGGGGGTGGCCTTTCTGGTTTTGCTGTATTCTGGTCTCTTGTGGCGTGGACTCACCATCGCCCGACGCGCTCCGGATCAGATGGGCGCTCTGCTGGCGGGCGGTTTAACTTTTTGGATCGTGATTGAAGCGCTTATTAACATGGCTTCAATGATCAGTTTGATCCCCTTTACCGGCAACGCGCTCCCATTCATCAGCGCTGGCGGTTCGAGCCTGGTGATGAGCCTGGCTTCCATCGGAATAATCTTGAATGTATCTCGGCTTTCCGAGAAAACAAAAGAGGAGCATGGCAAATTCTTCAATGCGGTTATTGATCTGCGCCGGCGGGACCGGGGGAGGGGTGTACCCGGCGCTGGCGGCGCTCCAGGCGTTGCGCGACCGAATGCGCGCGCCAGACAGTAACCACAATGCAAGGCATGGGACTCAAGCGCAGCTCGACGAAGTCACCCAACCACATTTGGAGTTGTTGTGGGTGGGAAGCGTGGGCGGCATGGAGGCGGAATTGGTGAAGCGCGCGGGCGTTCCTTACGCTGAGATCGAGGCAGCAGGCGTTCACGGTGTTGGCTGGCGCGCCCTGCCAGGCAACGCGCTGCGACTGGCGCGCGGTTATCTTCAGGCGCGCGCTATCCTTCGCGACTTCCGCCCTCATGTACTCTTCTTTACCGGTGGGTATTTAGCCGCGCCTATGGCCTTGGCCGGGCGCAAACTCCCTTCCTTGCTCTATGTACCAGATATCGAGCCCGGTTTGGCGCTGAAGTCGCTGGCGCGCCTGGCCGACCAGATCGCTGTCAGCGCGGACGAATCGCGCCGCTTCTTCCCCAGGCACGCCACCGTGACGGTCACGGGTTATCCGGTGCGTTTGGATTTGATGAAATGGAGCCGTCCGCAGGCGCAACAGGCGTTAGGGCTGGCGCCAGATCTACCCGTCTTGTTAGTATTTGGCGGCAGCAAAGGCGCACGTTCGATCAACCGCGCCGCGATGGCGGCGTTGCCGGCCTTATTGCCTCAGATGCAAGTGATTCATATCACCGGATCGCTGGATTGGTTCGAGGTTCAGCAGTCCTATCAAACGCTGTCTGAACGGTTAACGGCTGCGGGAGGCGCGCCAGAATGGGCGGAGCGTTATCACGCCTTCCCATATCTGCATGACGAAATGGGCGCGGCGTTTGCCGCCGCCGACCTGGCGGTGTGCAGGGCGGGCGCATCCACCCTGGGCGAACTTCCAGCGTTTGGTCTGCCGGCGATTCTAGTTCCTTACCCACACGCCTGGCGCTACCAGCGAGTGAACGCCGATTATCTGGCCGGACGGGGCGCCGCCCTGGTGTTGGAGGATCAACAATTAGAAAACCTGACCTCAATGGTCTTGGGTTTAATGAGCGATCGCTCTCGATTGCATTCCATGCGCCAGGCGATGCGCTCGTTGGCGCGGCCTCAAGCCGCCGACGAACTCGCCGCGTTGCTGCTGACTTTGGCAGCCTCGCGCACCCAACAGAGGATGTGAGACGATGATCTCAATGTCTGCTGTTTTCTTCATGTTCTTGATCCTGTTTGGCTTCATCGGCGGATCGCGGGGCTGGGCAAAAGAGATCCTGGTGATCGCCAGGGTGATCCTGGCGCTGGCAACCATCCGGCTGATCGAAGATCTGCTGGGTTTGGGGCGCTTTTTTGGCAATAACCCCAACACACAGTATTGGATTCGCATGGGCATCCTGTCTGTGCTGACCTTTTTTGGTTATCAATCTCCAAAGGTGCAGCGTATTGCTAAGGCAACGGAAAAGCGCGGCCAGCTTGCTGAACGCCTCTTGGGTTTTTTGATCGGTGTGGTTAGCGGGTACTTCGTCATCGGCACCGCGTGGGCGTTTTCGTATCAGGCCGGTTATCCATTGTTGATCAAACAGATCCAGGCTGCGCCGCCGGAGATTGCAGATACAGTCAACCGGCTGTTGGAGTTGTTGCCGCCGGTATGGCTGGATCAACCGTTGAAGGTGTTTGTGGCTCTGGTGCTTATCTTCTTGCTTGTGATTATTTATTTTGTCTGATGAGAAGACACGTGCATTTCATCGGTATTGGCGGCAGCGGACTGTCTGCAATAGCGACGGTCTTGTTGGAGCGCGGCGAACGGGTCAGCGGCTCCGACCGTCAGATGTCGCCCATGCTGGAGCAGTTGCGCCAACGTGGGGCGCAGATCTTCACCGAGCATCGCTCCGAAAATATTGCTGGCGTGGATGTGGTGGTGCGTTCATCGGCTGTTCCGGAAGAGAATGTTGAAGTGCAGGCGGCTCGATCTGCAGGCATTCCCGTATTGAAGCGCGCAGATTTTCTGGATGAGCTTTTGGCGGGACGAGAGGTCATTGCCGTCGCGGGTACGCATGGCAAAACCACCACCACGGCGATGATCGCCTGGGCGCTGTTGGCGCTGGGGGCAGATCCGTCCTTCGTGGTGGGCGGCGTGATGACTAACCTGGGCGTTAACGCGCGCGCTGGCCAGGGGCAATTCTTTGTAATCGAAGC
>DYGV01000127.1:0-6598 GCA_020724505.1 Anaerolinea thermophila | reverse complement strand
ATGAATATGACCGTATGTTCCTGGGCATCCGCCCGAACGTTGCTGTGGTGACGAATATCGAACACGATCACCCCGATTGTTACCCCACGCCGGAGGACTTTTACCAGGCGTTTCAGATGTTTGCCGGGCGGTTGGAATCCGGCGGTTTTCTCCTTGCCTGTGGGGAAGACGCTGGAGCGCAGCGTTTGCTGCGAGAAGCGCAGGCGAACGGTCGGCGGACGCTATCTTACGGGCTGGGTGCGGCTGACTGGGATTATGCTGCCCGCGGGATGATGACAAACCAGGCAGGTGGGATGACCTTTGACGTATTCTGTGGCGATTCTCTTCTGACCAGCAGCGTTTCATTGCAGGTTCCCGGAGAGCACAATGTGCGGAACGCCCTGGCAGCAATCAGTGTGTTGCACCGCCTGGGATTTCCGGCTTCCGAGGCGGGGCGGGCGTTGGGCGAGTTTCGCGGCGTTGGTCGTCGCTTCGATGTGGCCGGAGAGTATGGCGGCGTGCTGTTGGTAGATGACTACGCTCATCATCCTACGGAGATTCGCACCACACTAGCCGCGGCGCGCTCACGTTATCCACAGCGTCGTCTCTGGGCTGTCTGGCAGCCGCACACTTATTCGCGCACCCGCGCCTTGCTGGATGATTTTGCAGAGGCCTTCGGGCAGGCGGATTGTGTGCTGGTGACAGAGGTGTACGCGGCTCGCGAAACCCCGCCTCCGAGGGGCTTTTCGGCACACGCCGTCGCCGAGGCGATTTCGGCGCGGCGTCTGGATAAGACCGGTGTGGTAAAATTCGCTGCTCGTCTGGACGAAGCCAGTCAGTATTTACTGGAGAACCTGCGCGTTGGAGATGTGGTTTTGATGCTATCGGCGGGCGATGCAGAACAGATCACCCAATGGCTCAAAGAAGCGTTGCCTTTGCGCAAAGCATTGGGAGCAGGAGTTGAACAAGATGGCTGATAAAAAGCGCACCTATGAAAATATCAGCTTGGCTCTGGATGGCGTGCAATTGCGAGAGCTGGAGCTATCTAAAAATTGGCAACCCTCTGAGGACCTCAAGGAAGCGCCGCTTGAGCATCTTGGACGGTCAAGTGGATCGTTGCGCAAAGGCGCGCTGCCCAGCCGGGAATTGGTTTTGCGTTTGATCCAATGGTTCAAAGACGATTAGAGAGATGACTCCGTTGGCTGTGAAACCTTTCGACCTTAGTCGCCTACGTCTGGCGTTTGGAAGTCGTTTGCAGAGCGATGCGCCGCTGGATCGCTACACAGCCGCGCGCCTGGGGGGCCGCGCCGATGCTTTGCTGGAGGTCGAAACGCGCCGCGAGCTGGCGGAGGCTGCACGCCTGGCCTGGCAGGCGGAATGCCCGTTTGTGGTGTTGGGCGGTGGATCCAATGTCTTGGTTAGCGACCAGGGTGTGCGTGGTCTGGTGATTTTGAACCGGGCGCGACAAATTCGATTCGACGAGCAAGCCGATCCGCCCACAGTATGGGCAGAATCGGGAGCCAATTTTGGTTTATTGGCGCGTCAGGCGGCGCAGCGCGGCCTGGCAGGCTTGGAATGGGCGGCAGGCATCCCCGGCACTGTGGGCGGGGCGGTAGTGGGCAACGCTGGAGCGCATGGCGGCGATGTGGCGGGCAATTTGCTGGTGGCCGAAATCTTGCACCCTGACCAGGCAGGAAACATGGCTGAAATCCAGTCGCAGATGTGGCCGGTGGAAAGGCTTGCGTATGCGTATCGCAGCAGCGCTTTGAAGCGTTCTACGCCGAAAAAAGCCGTGGTGCTGGCTGCATTGTTGAGGCTTGAGCGCGGCGATCCGCAGAAGACGCAGGCGCGCATAGATGAATATACCGCTTTTCGAAGGCGTACTCAGCCGCCCGGAGCAAGCATGGGTTCGATGTTCAAAAACCCGCCGGGAGATTACGCCGGTCGGTTGATCGAGGCGGCGGGGTTGAAAGGCGTTCGCGTAGGCGGCGCGCAGATCAGCCCACTGCACGCTAATTTCTTTATCAACCAGGGTGACGCCACAGCCGCGGATGTGTATGAATTGATACGGCTGGCGCAGGAGAAAGTGGAGCAGGAGTTTGGCGTGCAGTTAGAACTGGAAATCGAGTTGTTGGGCGAGTGGTGAGCAATGACGTCGGAAGGTAAGTTGCATGTGGGCGTACTGTTCGGCGGACGGTCCGGGGAACACGAAGTATCCCTGATGTCCGCGCGCTCGGTTCTGGCGTCTATGGATCGCAACAAATATCGAGTCACGCAAATCGGCATTACACAGGACGGCGCGTGGTGGGTTGGCGAAGATGTACTGGATGCCTTGATACAGTCCGATATGAGCGGGCTTTCGCCAGCGGCGCTGTTCCCCGATCCTACGCGACATAGCCTGTATCGAATCTTACCCGGTGATGCGCGCGAGCAATTGGAGCATCTGGCAGATCTGGATGTGGTCTTTCCTGTTCTTCATGGCACCTTTGGCGAGGACGGCTCGTTGCAAGGCTTGCTGGAGTTAGCTGACCTGGCTTATGTGGGCGCGGGCGTGTTGGGCTCTGCCCTGGGGATGGATAAAGGTGTGTTTAAATCAGTGATGCAGGCAGAAGGCATCCCGGTGGTCGAATGGATGGTCGCCACACGCAGCGAGATCGAAAGCGATGTTCAAATGGTTGCCCGGCGTGCTATGCAATTGGCAGAGTTCCCCTTGTTCATAAAACCAGCCAACCTGGGCTCTTCGGTTGGGGTAACGCTCTGCCACTCGGCCGCGGATGTGGTAGAAGGGCTGTTCGAGGCGGCGCGTTTCGATCGGCGCGTGTTAATCGAACGAGGCATAAAAAATCCACGCGAGATTGAAGTTAGCGTATTAGGCAACGATCAACCGCAAGCTTCGATACCAGGAGAGATCATCCCCAGTCGCGAGTTTTATTCGTATGAGGCGAAATACATTGATGGGAAGTCGGAGTTGTTGATCCCTGCGCCGATCTCTGCTGAATTGACCCGTCAGGTGCAGGATTTGGCGTTGCGCGCCTATCGAGCTATTGACTGTGCCGGTATGGCGCGTGTGGACTTTTTGCTGGAACGAGAATCTCAAGGCGGAGGCGAGCCGAAATTATATCTCAGCGAGGTGAATACGATCCCTGGTTTCACGAAGATCAGCATGTACGCCAAATTATGGGAGTACGGCGGTCTCTCATATTCTGCATTGATTGATCGTTTGATCGAGCTGGCTCTGGCGCGTAAGGCAGAGCGCGACCGCACCGAACGTCGTTACCGACGAGAGGAAGGCTGAACGATGAGCGCATCATCGCAATCTGCAAGACGCTCTGATGAAATTCGCCGTCGCAGGATGGCTGGTAGCCGCGCGACTGCTAAAACCGCAGCCCACTCGCCATCTGGCTTGCTCAGAAAAATAACCGGGCGCCCCGACGCCCGCCGACGCGCTGTAGCTGTAGGCGGACCTGCTATGCCTCCGGTAGTTGTGCGGCGGGATCCGGCAAGTAGCGCTTTTGGCGGCGCAGGTTCGCGCAAACGCAACAGCCGTCGGTTATATAACGTCAGTTTGGGAAGCCCAGGCGCGGAGATGCGCCTTCCTTCCCTGCCACGCCTAGGCTTTAGCTGGCGGGCGGTCTCCTTTATTTTGTTGGCGGGGATAGCGGCGGTTTTGTATTACCTTTGGACTGCGCCGGAATTTCAGGTATCGGCGGCGAAGATCAGCGGGCTTCAACGAGTGACCAAAGCGGATGTGAACCGTGCGCTGGCGCTACGCGAAGCGCCTGTCTTTACCCTGGATACAGAGGAGATCGAGCAAGAGCTGCTCAAAGACTTTTCGGAATTTTCGACGGTGGAAGCAGCAATTGAGTTGCCGAATACCCTGTTGATCACCGTAACCGAGCGCACACCGGTAATGATCTGGCAGCAGAACGACCGTTCGATCCTGGTGGACGATCAGGGTAAGACCTTTCAGGCGCGCGATGCCACCCTGTTGGGCGCGTTGCCGGTTATTAAAGCCGCGGGCGATCCGCCTCCGCTGCCTGGAGAGGTGAGTCTGACGGAGGAAACCGCCTCGCCGACGGCGAATTTGGCTGAAGAAATTTCTAAAGATGTAGTGCAAGAGTTTATACCGACCGCGCTGTTTGAGCCTGAAACGGTCGCGGCGATTTTAAAACTGGCGGCTCAGGCACCGCAAGGCGCGCAGTTGATCTATGAACCAGCGCATGGCTTTGGCTGGCAAGATCAGCGTGGTTGGAAAGTTTATTTTGGTGATCTAAGCGACCTGGATGTTAAATTGAACGAATATCGAGCAATCCTGGAATATATCAAAGCAAGTGGTGGAACGCCGGCTTTAATCAGCGTGGAGTTTGTCCACGCGCCATATTTCCGGCTGGAAGAATGATTCGCCAGGTGTCAAAATGGACGATCAACTGTTAATCGGCATTGACGTTGGCACAACGAAGGTCTGTACCCTGGTAGCGCGCCAGGACACACCGCAGCACCTGCGCATTTTAGGGGTGGGGATTGAGCCATCTCAGGGGTTGCGCAAGGGCGTGGTGGTAGATCTGGAAGCTGCGGCGCAGGCAGTGGCGCGCTCGGTGGATAAGGCTGAGCGCACCTCTGGCGTGGAGGTGCTTTCCGCTCTGGTGAGCCTGGCCGGCTCTAACGTGTCTTCGGTGAACAGCCGCGGCGTGGTGGGCGTGGCGGGGCGGGTGATCGAGCCAGACGACGTGGGGCGGGCGGTGGATGCAGCCCGCGCGGTGGCCATCCCCCACAATCGGGAGATTGTGCATGTCATTCAGCGCAGCTTCAATGTGGATGGTCAAGATGGCATCCGTATGCCCCTCGGAATGCATGGCTATCGCCTGGAGGTGGAGACGCACATCATCACCGCTTCGGCTGCCAGCGTGGAAAATCTGCGCCAATGCGTGGCTGCGGCCGGCGTGGAGGTTAGCCAGTTTGTGTTGAATCCGCTGGCGGCTGCCGAGGTGGTTCTCACCGAAGCCGAGCGCCAGATGGGGGTGGTGGTCTGCGATGTGGGCGGCGGCACCACCGATATTGCCATCTACGTGGATGGCGATGTATGGCATACCGCAGTGCTGGCGATTGGCGGAAATCACATCACCTCAGACATCGCCCAGATATTGCACCTGCCCAATTCGCAGGCGGAGGAGATCAAGCTGCAACATGGGCACGCCAACCCGGATGAAGTTGACCCGCGTCAGTACTTCAATGTGCGCCCCTTTGGCGAGGACGAGGCGGTGCAGATCAGTCATCATGAATTGGTGCAGATCATTCACGCCCGCGTTGAGGAGATCTTCGGCATGGTGGTGCAGGAGATCAAGCGTTCAGGGTACGATGGCTTGTTGCCGGCAGGCATGGTTTTGACCGGTGGGACTAGCGCCCTGCCGGGCATTCGCACAATCGCCAGCCGGGTGTTGGGCGTGCCGGTGCGCATTGCTCAACCGGAAAATCTGGTGGGCATGACCGATCGTTTGAATTCTCCCGCTTTCTCCACCAGCGTAGGTTTGTTGCGCTGGGCGACGTTGATGAGCGAAGCGTTGCCGCAAAGCAGCGGACGACGTTTGCGCGCCCCATCCCTCAGCAGTGGAGTGGATTGGAAAGCCAAATTCAGTAATTTGCTGAGGCGTTTGCTGCCTTAGCTTCAATTTCGGGATGATTGCCCGCAGGGACATTCATTTATCAATGTTATCGAGGAGGAACCAATGTCGACATACACTAATCCAACACCAAACCAGATCGAATCTTTTGCCCGCATCAAGGTGGTGGGCGTGGGCGGCGGCGGCTGCAACGCCGTTGATCGCATGATAGACGAAGGCTTGCAAGGCGTTGAGTTTGTGGCGATCAACACCGACGCCCAGGCGCTGATGCTTTCGAAAGCGACAACCCGTGTGCGCGTAGGCGAGAAGCTGACCCGTGGCTTGGGCTCCGGCGGAGACCCAGAAGTAGGGCGTAAGGCGACCGAAGAATCGGCGGAGGAGCTGTACACGGTGCTGAAAGGCTCGGATATGGTCTTTATCACCGCCGGCATGGGCGGCGGCACCGGCACCGGCGGCGCGCCGGTGGTGGCGCAGATCGCCAAAGAGGTGGGCGCATTGACCATCGGCGTAGTGACACGGCCCTTCACCTTCGAAGGTTCGCGCCGCATCCAATCCGCCGAGGCAGGCATCTCTCGCCTCAAGGAGCAGGCTGATACACTGATCGTCATTCCCAACGACCGCTTGTTGCAAATTGTGGATAAGCGCGCCAACTTACAACAAGCCTTCCGTATGGCGGATGACGTGCTGCGCCAGGGTGTGCAGGGCATCTCCGAGCTAATCACTGTGCCCGGCCTGATCAACCTGGACTTCGCCGATGTGCGTACGATTATGTCCGAAGGCGGAGCGGCGTTGATGGCGGTGGGTACGGCGAAGGGCGAGGATGCTGCCCGCGTCGCTGCCGAGCAAGCCATCTCCAGCCAGTTGCTGGACATCACTATTGACGGCGCACGCGGCATCCTGTTCAACGTCACCGGCGGCCCAGACCTGACGCTGTTCGATGTCAACCAGGCGGTCAGCCCGGCGGTCAGCCCGGCGGGATGCCCGGCGCCAAACCCCCGGCG
>DYGV01000126.1 GCA_020724505.1 Anaerolinea thermophila | reverse complement strand
TTTCTCCCAAACAACCCAGAAGGTTTGAATAACAAGATGAGGATGAAGATCATCATGCTGGCAATAATCTTTACATCTCCTCCCAAATAAAAACCTGCATAAGCCTCAACAACGCCGATAATCAAACCTCCCAAAAAGGCGCCGACAAAATTGCCCATCGTTCCCAAGACCACAACCACGAAGGCAATCACTGAGTAGGTTTGCCCCATCGTAGGGATCATACGGTGATTTGGCGACAGCAAAACTCCTGCTACTGCTGTGATCGCAGTACCAATGGCAAAGGTTAACATGTAGATGTAATTTACGTTTATTCCAACTAATTTGGCCGCCTGACGAGATTGAGATACAGCCCGAATAGCCTTCCCCAAACGTGTGTATTTGAGGAAAATATACAAACCTACCGAAATAAACATAGAGGCCAAAAATGCAATCAGGCGTGGGATCGCCATTCGCAATCCGAAAAGCTTGATCACTTCGGTCTCATACGATACATGCATTGTTTTCGGCTCTGCGCCAAAGAAAAATTGCATAAGACCCATAAGCAGGGTGGACACTCCTACGAGTAGAATGATTTGATTTAGCGGGTGAGCGTCAAGCACCTGCTGAACCAACCCTCTTTGTATCAGAGCGCCCAAGATGCTCACTAAAATTAGAGCAATAGGGATAGATAAATACGGGTCTAATCCCAGTAAAGTGAACGCCCAATAGGCGATGTAAATGCCCAAGGTCAAGAACTCTCCATGGGCGAAGTTCACGATTACCATTACACCATAGATCAGGGTTAGACCAATGGATACTAGTGCATAAATCCCACCTGTGAACAACCCATTGACAAGCGTTTGGAAGAATATTTCGGGGCTCACGGTCTTCTCCTAGTAGAGATAAAGTTTCATGATTACCTGCTGAGCAAAAATTGTCTGAAACCTTGCAGGGCAACTGCCATGACCAGCACAATCCCTTGAACGGCGTATTGCCAGTGGATGGGTAACCCCAGCACAACGACCAGGTTTAACAGCATGATCAATAGAGCAGCTCCTGCGGCGGTGCCAAACAAGTTTCCACGCCCCCCAGTAAATGTGGTTCCACCGACGATGGCGCCGGCGATTGAATTTGTGTTGTAGTCGGCTCCTAAACGTAAGTCAACATACCCAATATAGCCGCTTAACAACAAACCGCCTAACATTGCTAACATGGAGCAAATCGTGTGTACACCGATAATCACTAAATCTACAGGAATGCCTGCGTAGCGAGCAGCGGCTGGATTCCCACCCACTGCATAAATCCAACGTCCATAACGGGTTTTTTGCAGAATAAATAAAACTATAATATTCACAATCAACCACACGATCAGAGCTGCTGGAATGGGTCCGACCTGTTCGAAGCTAATTGCTCGCAGGATTTCAGGCACCGTGCCACTGGCTTGACCTTTTGTGTATGCAAGACGTGCGCCTTGCACAAAGACTAACATGCCAAATGTGGCCACGAAAGGTGGCACCTGACGCTTCGTAATTAATAAGCCATTTGCTAAGCCAACTGCTGCTGCTACAGCGAATGCCTCCACAAAGGAAATCCATAATGGTCCGCCTGCCTCGGTTTGCACCACGATTACCGCCCCCAGAGCCAGTACTGCGCTGACTGATAAATCAATCGAACGAACCAGCAAGACCAGCGTCTGACCTACCGCAACGATTCCCAACACGGCAATTTGAATGCCTACTGTCTTGAGATTGGTAGGCAAATAAAAAGCGGGAGCAAAGATGGCTGCCATGATCAACACGGCGACGATCAAGATCGGCGCTGCCCACTGTCCAGCCAGGTCAACCCCTCGAACAAACCTCGCGGAAGTTTGAAAGCCAGAAAAATAACTTCGAATGGACCTCGATTGAGTTATTGTGGATTTCATGCTGCCCTCGGGGATTTATAAGCTGCAACGGTAATGAGTACGATCAAGCCCAAAAAAAGTTGTTGATAGTAAATATTGACTTGGAGCAGATTGAAAACATTCGATAAAGTCGCTAATAACAATACACCGCCCAAGGTGCCGATCATTGACCCTCGCCCTCCGTACAGACTAATCCCTCCTAGAGCAACTGCTACAATAGATTGGAAATCCATACCCTCTGCAGCGCTGGGGTCACCAACCCCGGTGCGAGCAAGTAAAAATAAACCAGTTAGGGCAGCGCATACAGAGCAGAATGTGTGAGCTACGACTAATGTGCGGTTGTAACTGATTGCTGAAAGGCGCGCAACTCGTTCTGAGCCGCCCACGGCGAAAAAGGCGCGGCCCGTACGTGTGCGTGTAGTGAAAATATAAGCAATGACCCAAATCAGCGCCATTACCAGAACATTGACTGGTATGATGCCGATTTTGAAATCATAGATGAGAAGATAGGCTTTGGGAATGCCGCGTATTGGCGTAGAGGATATGGCCAGGTTAATGCCGCGCAAGATGCTGGCAATTCCCAAGGTGATGATAAAGGGATTGGCATGGGTGCGGGTGATTATTATCCCATTGAACAAGCCAATCGCCATGCCAATCAACAGACCTAAAAAGATCAAAGGTATGATTAAATCGGGATTGCTGCCTTCAGCCGCAAAGATAGTTGCTACGGTCAATCCAACGATGCGCGCCACTTGTGCAACAGACATATCGAGACCGCCTGTTAATGCGACCACGCTCTGACCTATCGCGATCAAGCCAAGAATAATAGATTGCCTAAAAATATTGACCAGATTCGATGGGGAACGGAAGTTTTCGTTAAATACTGCGGCTATACCAATAACCAACAGAATGATCGTATAAATGAGGATGATGGAGGCATTATCACGAAGAAATTTCAACCACCGTCCTGAGTAAAAAGATTTTGCCTCTCGCGTTTTCTCGAAAGTAACAGCCATGTCGCACCTTTCATTCCTCGTTAACTTTTACTCCTGTTGCAAGTCGCATAATGGCTTCCTCGGAGAATTGTTCTCTTGGGATTTCGCCGCTTAAACGGCCTTCGTAGAATACAAGGATGCGATCACACATGCCAATTAATTCGGGAAGCTCAGATGAAGCCATAATTACCCCTACCCCTTGTCTGGTCAGTTCCCTTATTCGCATATAGATCTCAGCCTTTGCGCCCACGTCAATCCCGCGCGTGGGTTCATCGAAGATTACCAACTTCGGATTGGCTAATAACCATTTCCCTACCACGACTTTCTGTTGGTTCCCACCACTTAGATTTTCGGTGGATATATCGGGGACGGGCGGTTTAATTTGTAGATTTTTGATAATTTTATAGATTGTCCCTTTCTCTTTGGCGCTATGCAATATTCCCATTAGCGAGAATTGGGAGAGATTGGGCAAAGATAGATTGAATCGCATACTTTGATTCAGGACCAAACCATATGTTTTGCGATCTTCTGGAACAAGAACTAGTCCAGCCTGTGCCGCTGCCGCAGGCGAGCGTGGAGCGGGTTTTCCTCGATAGATAATCTCTCCAGATCGGACATCTGCTAGAGCCACCAACGCACGGCAAACTGTAGTACGACCGCTTCCCCCCAGCCCAGCAAGCCCAACGACTTCGCCTGCCCTTACATTAAAATTCACATGATAAACGGTGCCCTCTACGCATAAATCACGCACTTCGAGCAGGATTTCACCGGGGGTGTTATCTTTGGGCGGATACATATCTGTCAAGGGTCGCCCCACCATCAGGCTCACCAGTTCAGCATGATTGGTATCGGCGACATTTTTTGTTGCCATTGTTTGACCGTCTTTAAGGACGGTCACTCGATCAGCCAGTTCGAAAATCTCGTTCAGGCGATGGGATATGTAAATGATACCGCGACCTTCATCGCGAAGATTGCGGATAACCGTAAAAAGACGATCAAGATCGCGACTGGGAAGGATAGCGGAAGGTTCATCCATGATCAAAATGCGTGCATTAATTGCCAACGCTTTCGCGATTTCGACCAATTGTTGCTCGCCCACCGTTAGTCGTTTTACCACTTCATCGGGATCTATGTGGGTGTGCGCTCCCAGGCGTTCAAGTAACTCATAAGCCAAGGCTGACCTTGCTTTTTTGTCAATGAGGCGGAAACGACCTAGAGGCTGAGCGCCTAGCGAGATATTTTCTGCTACGGATAGTTCTGGGAGAAGATTGAATTCCTGATAAACCGCAGCGATCCCTAAATTGCGCGCCTGAGTTGGATCCAGACTTTTATATACACTGCCATTGATCTGAATTTCGCCGGCATCGGGGGTATAAGCTCCTGTGACGATCTTGATCAGCGTAGATTTTCCAGCTCCATTTTCTCCAACCAGCGCGTGAATCTCTCCAGCTCGAAGATCGAAAGATACATCTGAAAGTGCGTGAATCCCACCAAAAGACTTTTCAATATGCTTTAGAGACAAGATAACCGTATCTGAAGGGACGTTATTTGAAACGTTTGTCATTCGGATCCACCTGTCCCGGATTAATTGAATTTGTTTAGATTTTAGATTTATAACATATCTAAATGCCTGCCGGGAGTGCATACCCGGCAGGCATTTTCCAATTAGATCACGGTTTTATTTGCGCGCGAAGCCACCATTGAGGTAGTAGGAAATATCTACTGTCATTGGCGGGATGAAGTCATCATTCAACTGCGGCACGTACCACTGGATGAAGTTTGTGTAATCGTATGGATCAGCGCCATCCATCAGGGTGCGCAAGCTGATGAACTTCATAATGGGCTTGCCCTGCAGAATGTCGATTGCGGTTTGTAGGCAATAGCGCGACATCCCTGGGGGATCAGGGGAACCGACAAACTGAAGTTTATACTGATCCGCCAGGCGCAGAAAACCGTTCGGCACATTGACCATGGCGAATTTCGGGAATGGCTTGCCAGCATCTTCGTATGCCAGAGCTGCGCCAAGCGCCATTTCACCGCCGCCTGCCCAAATACCGTCAATCTGAGGGTTGGCTGCCATCAAGGCTTCCATCTTCTGCTTGGAAGTTGCGATATTCCACTGAGCATATTCCTCAGCGATGACTTTGATATCTGGGTATTTAGCCAGGGCGTCTAGCGCTGCTCTGCGCCAAGTTTCGGTGGAGTCAACGCCAGCGATGCCATTGAACAGAATGACATTGCCCTTGCCGCCCATCAGCTTGGCCAGACCTTCACCGGATCGGTAAGCCACTTCGTAGAAGTCAATATCCACGCGGGTCGTGAACTTGTCGCTTTCGATGCCATTGGCGCACAGCACGACT
This sequence comes from Anaerolinea thermophila, assembly GCA_020724505.1. Classification (GTDB taxonomy): domain Bacteria; phylum Chloroflexota; class Anaerolineae; order Anaerolineales; family UBA4823; genus RBG-16-57-11. Next base: position 6,668 of record DYGV01000126.1, on the reverse strand, counting down.
GGAATGCCAGCGTCAATCGCACGCTCGATAACAGCCACCGAAGCCGCGCGCCCCAAGGGTTCGATCACGATGGCATCCGGTTTCTGTTCGATGAAGTTCTCCATGTCGCTGATTTGTTGATTGGCGTCATTGGTGGCAGACACAAGCAAAGGCTTTGCTAAAATTCCCTGTTTCAACAGCTCTTCGCCGTAGCCCAGGATGCTTACGTTATAAGTGTTGCCCCAACCGTTCGATGGGTCCTGTTGAGAGACGGCGATGACATAGGGACCATCTTTTTTGTAAACGGAAGTATCCACGGGTGTTTGGGCATCTTTCAGCAACGCCCTTGAATAATCCGACGCTAAAGCCGGATCTTCGGTTGCTACTGCGATCGGCGTCGCAAGAGGTCCTTCGCCGCGTTCATCCCAACCTGGAACAGGCCACACGGGCTCATTTGCGGCAAACTCTGGCGGCCAGACAGCCACCATCTGACCGTTTTGCCATTGACCGATCACAGTGGGTGCCTCATTCAGGCGTCCCTTCTCATTGAAGGATGCGCTCGGCCACTGGAAACTCCACTTGCCTTTCTCGAATTTGGTGGTCCTCAATGTTTCGGCAATCACCTTCGGGTCGGTCGAGCAAGCTTTCTCGAGCGCGTCAGCCAGCAACCAGGTCGAAGCGTAGGTGGTGTTGTAGGTTCCGCCGAGATCCTGGCCGGTATATTCCTTGAAAGCCTTTTTGAATTCCTCTGGGACGGGTAATTTGCTGACGGGTGCGAAGTCCATCGTGAAGATGATTCCCTCTGCCAGCTCGGGCCCGACTTCGTTGAGGAAGAAGGTTGTAGCAAAGCCAGAGCCTAGCGTGATGATCCCCATCTTGGGATAGTAGCCCTGCTCTTTAAGTTGCTTGACAAACTGGGGAGTATCCGCATTGCCAACGATAAACCAGACATCCGGATCTGCTTGCTTGACGCGCAGGATCGTGTCGGTGAAATCATTCGTGTTGGCTTCGAAGGTAAAGTCTTCTAATAGCTCGATCCCTTCCGTTTCGATTGCAGCTTTCCATGTTTCAGCCACTTCCTTACCGAAGGAGATGTTCGGAACGGTGATGACAGCCTTCTTGGCGCCATGTTCCTTTGCCCATTGGACATCATAACGACCCCAATCCTGAAGCAGGGATACCGTCTGGAAAACATACTTTAATCCCCGATCAGTGATGGTGCCATCCAGAGCGTTTGGAACAATGTAGGGGACTTGATACTTCTCCGCAATTTCGGAGGCTGGAACGGTAGTTTGGCTCAGCGCCGAGCCAAATACAGCAACGACGCCTTCTTTTGTGATCAGCCGCTCCATCTCAGAGTTGCCCACTTCAGCCTTGCTTTGAGTGTCGCCTTTCACGAGCTCAAGCTTGGCGCCGCCCAAACATGCGATCCCGCCAGCGGCGTTAATCTCATCAATAGCCATTTGATGAGACTTTATGTAAGGATCGCCTGCCCAGCCGGCGTCTGCGCCTGTGAGAGGGTACAGGGCGCCAATTTTGATTACCTTGGCGGTTGTTTCAGGGGCGGTTGTGACGGCAGAAGTGGCTTCAGGTTTCGCAGTTTGCTCCGGCGTTGCTGCAGGAGTGCAAGCAGCAAACACGAAAGCCAAAATTGCCAACAGGTTAAGAATTCTCAGTTTCATTGATGCGCTCCTCCTACAAAAAGGATTGAATGGGAGTAATAGATCGGACGTTTACACGGGAGATCTCTAAATGTTTTTAGCCCATAGCACCTCCTGATATTTATATGAGCGTGGTTGACTATAAATCTATAAGCAACAAAACAGAACTTACTAGGTGTTCTGTAGTGAGGGCCGCTATACCCTTGTAAGATCCGAGAAAGACTTTACGAAGGATATTTTGAGAGTAGTCAATGACAGACAGTACCCTTCATTGGGCAATTTATCACAAAACCAATTAGGGGCGCATAAGGAAGATGTAAGGAATCTATAAAGAATTTTCGCAAGCATCGCCTGATCCCTCCAAATGAATATGGGTGGCTTAGGTGATGTGGGAGCTCCAAAAGATATAAGATTATGGAGGATTCGTAGCTGTAGGAAGGTGAGAGGAGGCTGGTTGATGATCTTGATGTCCTTAAATAATCGCACGAGTGGATTGTGAGAGGGGGAGAAGCGTCAGGTTTTCGGTCGCCGAGGGTCTTAATCTTTATATTTTCCTTACACAATCCTTATTCGTTATTGATTCTCTTTGTGATAGATTGTGAACGTAATATTGGGACAGACCCCGCTTTTTTCTGTATTTAACGATTCGAGCTGGCTCATTACAAAACTTGATCTAACCACAGCGAAGCGTTCTATCGAACGTTAATTTTGTTTCAAGGAGCAAACAAAATGGAAAACAAGAACAAAATCCAAACCATTCGCTCTCTCGTCTCAAAAATTGGATTTGAGGGGCGAAGCTTACTTTCGATTAACGATCTTACCAACGAACAGATTTATGGACTGTTCGAGCTCGCGATGAAGTTAGAACCGTGGAATCGCTCTATGGTCCCATTGGTCACCGGCAATGTTATGTCCACGCTCTTCTTTCAGCCCAGCACCCGCACACGTATGAGTTTCGAAACCGCCATGCACCGATTAGGCGGTGCGGTCATTAGCGAAGCAAACCCTCTTGTCACATCGTCGGCGGCTAAAGAGGAAAGTTTGTCTGACATGTTGAAGGTGGTTTCAAAATATGCGAACATCATCGTTTTGAGACACTTCGACGACCGCGGAGCGCGCGAAGCAGCGCCTTACTCCGAGTCTCCCATTATTAATGGCGGTTGGGGTCATTGGGAACACCCCACTCAAGCACTTCTCGATCTTTACACGCTTTACCGGACATTTGGCCGGGTGGAAGGGCTAAAAGTATGTATTGCGAGCGCTGATCTTATCGAAGCGCGTACCGGACATTCTATGGCATATGGCTTAGCGCGCCTCGGCGCGAAAGTAACATTAGCCAGTCCATCTGCCAAACGAACCCCTCAGGAGGTGTTAGATAAAATTCATGAGATTGGGATTCAGGTGGAGGAGGTTTTTGACCTGAATCAAGACACCTTTAACGAGTTGATTATGGGTATGGATATGATCTACCTTCCTGGATGCAGCGCACCAAAGGGGCCAGAAGCCGAGGCATTCAAACAGGTGATGGATAGCTATCTTGTGCGATACGAAACCCTGGCTAAAGTGGCGGCAGAGCAAAGCCGAATTATCTATGTGACGCATACGCTACCACGGCGCGCTGGAGAGATGGATCTACGTATTGACAACACTCCGCACCAACTTTATTTTGAGGCGATTGCATATAGTGTAGCAATACGGATGGCTTTGATTTGCGCAATCTTGGGCGTGTGAACGTGGTAAGCGCACTGTTGTAAATATTGACTTAGGAGAATGGGTTATGGCAGAAAAAGTAGCTGTAATCGCGATTGGCGGTAATTCGTTGGTTCACCAAGGGCGCCAGTCCATGAAAGATCAGTATGAAGCCATTCGAGAAACCAGTTTCCATATCGCGGATATGATCGAAAATGGCTGGACGGTTGCGATTGGTCATGGAAATGGTCCTCAGGTGGGATTTGTGTTGCGACGGTCTGAGATTGCATATAAGGTCGAAGGCATCCATGAAATACCTTTGGATGTCTGCGGCGCGGATACCCAAGGTGCCACAGGATATTATCTTCAGCAAAATTTATACAATGAGTTTCTTCACCGTGGGATTCAAAAACCTGTGGCAACCGTTATCACCCAGGTAGAAGTTGACCCAAAAGACCCCGCTTTTCAAAATCCCACCAAACCAATTGGCTCATTCATGGATATGGCTGAAGCCATGCAGAGAAAAGAGAAAGATGGCTGGTGGGTAGTTGAAGATGCCGGGCGTGGTTGGCGAAGAGTCGTCCCCTCGCCAATTCCAAAGCGAGTAGTTGAAGAGCCGGTCATCAAACAATTGATCCAGGCGGGCATGTGCGTCATCACCGTGGGCGGTGGCGGCATTCCGGTTGTTGCGGATGAGAGCGGAAAGCTTCGAGGCGTCGCTGCGGTCATTGATAAGGACTATGCTTCATCCTTGCTGGCAAATTCGATCGGCGCAGAATTGTTAGTCATCAGCACGGCGGTTGAAAAAGTGGCGCTCAATTTTGGTAAGCCTGACCAAAGATGGGTTGATCAAATGACCGTCGAAGAAGCAAAGGGTTATCTGGCAGAGGGAACGCATTTTGCCAAAGGCAGTATGGCGCCCAAGATCCAGGCCTCCATCTGGTTCCTGGAACGAGGCGGCAAGATGGCAATCATCACCAATCCGGATAATATCGGCCGGGCGTTGGCTGGCGAGACAGGTACACGGATCGTGCTTTAGCAATTGAGCGAGGAAAATGTGTCAACCTTGTATTTTAAGAACGCCATCATTGCAACAGAAGAGGAAGTTTTTCCGGGCGGCCTGGTGATTGAAGGCGAGCAAGTTGTCTCTCTGGTGAAGGGAAACGTAGATGTAAAAGCCGACCTAGTGGAGGATCTCAATGGTCGCTTCCTATTGCCAGGATTAGTGGATGATCATGCGCATTTCAACGAACCAGGTCGCACACATTGGGAAGGTTATTTGACTGGCAGTATGGCTGCTGCGGCGGGAGGAATTACCACGGTTTTAGAAATGCCGCTCAATTCTACGCCTCCCACCATCAACCGTGCTCAACTTTTACGAAAGCGACAGGTGGTTAAGGATCAGGCAGTCATTGATTACGCGCAATGGGGAGGATTGGTCAATAATAACCTGGAGGACCTGGCTGACCTGCATGAAGATGGCGTCGTGGGATACAAAGCTTTTATGAGTAATAGCGGGGTGGATTTTGAACGTATCGATGACGATCTGTTGTACGCCGGTTTACAGTTTAGCGGCCAGGTTGGAAATGTGATCGGTTTGCATGCTGAAAATGAATACGTCACGCGCTTTTTGGGTGAAAAAATGCGCGCGGCAGGTCGCACAGACCGTGCCTCATGGTATGAATCGCGCCCACCCGAAAGCGAATTGGAAGCCATCCGGCGTGCATGTTATTGGGCAGAGGTCGCCAAAGGAAATCTCCACATTGTCCATATTTCGATTGCAGAGGGAATGCGGGCAGTCGCAGAAGCGAAGAAGCGAGGCGTTCGTGTCACTGCTGAAACCTGTCCCCATTATCTTACCCTCGATCAGGATGATTTTGTACGGTTGGGACCTGTCGCAAAATGCGCGCCTCCATTGCGTTCCCGACAAGAAGTAGATGCGTTGTGGGAATGTGTCTTAGCGGGGATGGTTGATACCATCGCTTCGGATCACTCGCCTTGCACCTGGGAAGAGAAAGCCCCTGGGCTAACGAATATCTGGAAAGGCTGGGGAGGAATTTCAGGTATTCAGACCATGTTGCCTGTGCTTATAACCGAGGGTGTGCATAAACGAGGCTTGCCTCTAACAGCTTTGGCGCGGATGACCTCGTCAAATCCTGCCCGCATTTTCGGGTTATATCCTCAAAAAGGAAGCTTAATGCCCGGCGCGGATGCCGATTTCGTAGTGGTAGATCTTAACAAAGAATGGACGTTAGCAGCCGAAGATTTATTCTATAAAAATAAACATAGTCCTTATATTGGTTTCACCTTCAGAGGCAAAGTGGAACAAACTTATGTGCGCGGGAAACCGGTTTATAAAGATGGGATGATTGTGGTTGAACCAGGGTACGGCAAGGCTTTGAGGCGTAGCGCTCAATAAGATTAATGGACTTGTCTGACGGGTTTGTTGAGACATGATTTCCCCGAAGCTCACCCCTTTGGAAAAAAACGTAATTGACCAAATCCATCTCGAGGAGGTGGTGATGTTGCTTCGGGAAACGATTCGCCAGCGCAGCGATTACCCACCAGGCGATTGTCGCGCGGCAATTGATGTCATTGCGCAGAAGCTGAGCCAGTCTCATGTTGACATGGAACTGCTTGCTTTAGAAGAACACCAACCTAATTTAATCGCTTCTTATCCTTCGAAAGGGAAGGGGAAATGCCTGGTATTTCACTCGCATACAGACACTGTATCCGCGGGAGATGAATCTCGGTGGCATTTTGCCCCCTTTGGAGGCGAAGTTCATGATGGATTTATTTATGGTCGTGGGGCTGGCGATGATAAAAGCAGCGTCGTTGCTCAGATCATCGCGCTGATCGCACTGGCGAAAAGTAGAGTAAATCTGAAGGGGACGCTCCAAGTGGCTATCGTTTCAGACGAAGAATCGGGCGGATTAAAAGGCACTTATTGGTTGCGCGAAAAGCAATATCTCAAACCGGATGCGATGGTGATTGGTGAACAGACGAATAACTACATTGCGTTAGGAGAACGGGTCGCTTGCGGTATTGATTTGATGGTTTATGGCAAAAGCGCCCATGGGGCAATGCCCTGGGTTGGCGAAAACGCCGTGCTTAAGACAGCGCGTGCGTTGAGCTGGCTACAAGATAAACTAATCCCTCTTTTGGAGTCCCGAAAACATCCCTATCTACCGCCACCTACTCTGAACATCGGTAGAATTCAGGGCGGTGTTCAGTGGAACATTGTCCCCGACTGGTGTAAGGTAGAAATGGATCGCCGTTTGTTGCCCGGTGAAAGTCGAGAAACAGCGGCTAGAGAGATCCAACAATGCCTCGATGAGT
>DYGV01000125.1 GCA_020724505.1 Anaerolinea thermophila | reverse complement strand
AATTTTCAAAGCTATGGGTTTTGTTGTCATTTCTGATTTATTCCTCCACAATATAATCGAAGACCATAAAAGCTACAGCGATAAAAACCATATCATAGACGAGCAATAAATTCAACCAGGGCCAAATCTCATCCATGGGGATGCCCTGTAAAAAGCCTCCGCTGGCTTTCACCGCGGCGATGAAGAGCGGGATCATGACTGGGAAGAGCAAAATGGGCAGCAAGATGTCTCGGGTGCGGGTCTGCACCGCCATGCTGGCGAGCAAAGTGCCCACCGCCACATACCCTATCGAACCTAGCAACGTGACGACGATTAACCCGGGCTGAAACAAATTGACGTTATATAGCAAGCTGTACACCGGCAAAACGATGATTTCCACCAGGAGCATGAAAATCAGGTTGCCGAACATTTTGCCAAAATAGATAGCGCTGCGATCTACTGGCGCCAGCAGCAAGCCATCCATGCAGCCGCGATCCTTTTCCATAGCCATTGAACGATTCAACCCTAAGGTTCCGGCAAAGGCAAAAGTGACCCATAATACCCCGGCGGCGACGTTAAAGCGCGTTTGGGCGTCCAGCTCCAGGGCAAAGTTGAAGATCAAGATCACCAATAAGGCAAATACCAGCATGGCAGAGAGCAGTTCGCGGCTGCGAAGCTCGGCTGCCAGATCTTTCCAGATGATCGCCCATAAAGCGCGTAAAAATCCAGAGCGGGCGGGAGGGCTCTCGACCGATAAGACGCTCTCTACCAGGGGTGCGGATTTTTCGATCTTTTGCGTTTCCATCCTGCCCCTCAAGTTTCTTGCAGCGCCTGGCGATAAAAGCCCAAGAGTTGGTCGGGAGTCATCGCCGAACGGCTGGCGGAGGCAACGATCCGGCCACGCGAAAGCACATCGAAACGGCTAGCCAGGTCGGCAGCGCGAGCTAGATCATGTGAGGTCATCACCACAGTGCGCCCGCGCGCCGCCACTTCACGCAGCACATTGTCCAACATCTGGCAGGCGTCCTGATCCAGGCCGGTGTGCGGTTCGTCGAAAAGCATAACCTCTGGATCATGCAGCACAGCGCGCCCGATTGCCAGACGCTGCTGCATCCCGCGCGAAAAGGTGCGAACCAGATCGCGTCGACGGGAAGCCAGACCGATCAATTCCAAGACTTCCTGAACCCGGTGTTCGAGCCTTTGGACGCCATAAATGCGCCCGTAGAAACGCAAGTTCTCCTCGGCGGTCAAATCGCCGTACAAGAGCGGCAGGTGCGAGACAACCCCCAGGATGCGGCGCACCGCGGCTGCCTGTTGCGGCAGGCGATAATCCACAATGCGTACCTCTCCCATGGCAGGGCGCGATAAAGAGGCCAGGATACGCAAGAAGGTGGTCTTTCCCGCGCCGTTTGGCCCCAATAAAGCCACAAACTCACCCGGCTGCACTTCAAAATCTAAGCCTTGCAGCACGGTTTTCAGCCCAAAGCGCTTCACCAGCCGTTTAACCTGGATGATGGGAGGCTTCTCCATCCAGTCCTAAGCTCCTATCCTTCTATCAAGTCTTTGAGCTGTTGTTTTAATTCGGAGCGGCGTTGAATGTACGCCTCTTCAGGAAGCTTACCCTCTTGAAAGAGGTCATCCAGAGCAAGAATGGCATCCATAATGGATTCGGCGCTTGGAGGAGCAGTGGGAGCCGTCGCTGTCGGAGAGCCTTCAACCACCGCCTGACGGTTGCGGTTGAACAACCAGGCCCCAACTAGGATCAACGCCAGACCCAACGCAGCAATGCCGATCAACAAATTCGATTGCGAACCCAACGACAGGGACGCCGCGCCGCCCGATGGTTTGCCGGTGATGGTCAGGCGCAGCTCGCTGCCCGGCGTCATCGCAGCGCGGTTATACATGTGATATTCCAGCCCCTGGATTTCACGCGTGCCGGCGTCTTCTAATTCATCGCCCTTGATCTTGATGCCATCCTCAGGGACCAGGATTACAACGGCCTGGGTATGCAACGCCATTGGCCGCGACAGTTCCAGCTTTCGATCATAGGGCAGCTCATAAGAATATAACACCTGGTAGTTGCCCAGCCCCGGTCGGATGGGTAAGGTATCGCCGAAACCGTCTGCGGTCTGGATGTAACGCTCTCCAAGCTGGCCGCTTTCGAATTGTAAATTCGAGGCGCCGGGCGGCAAAGTAAAACGAAGCACGGGTTCGCCTTCCTGTGGGGCGATGATCGTCTTATCGCCGGAATTTGAAATGATATATAACTCCAAGACGCGCAGCGTCTGTTCATCTACAAACTCAAAGAAATAGTGCAAACGATCCACAGATAACGCCGAAGTATCGCTGGTGGACTTGTAGATTGTAATCGGAAGGTCTAATTGAGTCGCGCCTTCTTCGGCGACAGCCACATCAGAGCCATAAACGACGCCTTCATAATCCAGGGTAGTCAAGAACGCCCGGCCAGCAGGCATTTCCAGATCGGAAAACAGATAAGCGCCTTCTTCGTTCGTGGTGGTCGTCGCCGTATAGACAAGCTGCATTTGGTCGAAGGCGTGTAAGTTCACCACGAGGCCAGCCTCCGCCGGCGCGCCGTTGGCGTCGGTAACCTGGCCGCCAAGAGAACCAAGATTCAGAGCGGGGGCGGCCGTAGCGTCGCTAGGGAGCGTCTCGCTGGTGGCCTGCGGCGCGAGGGGCGTCTCAACCGCCGGGCTTGCGGCAACGGTTGGCGAGGCGGCGGCGGAAGCCTGCTCGCCGGCGGTAGCGAATGTCAGCGAGCGCAGAAAGGCAGTCAATGCCCAGCGTTCATCTTCGGATAACTTATCACCAAACGCTGGCATTTGCGCGCCGGAGCCATTGCTAATGACATCGAAAAGGTCGGCGGCGGATTTTACCGCCATCCGCTCCTGGTCGGTCAGATCCGGCACGTTCATGCCGGCAGCTTGCGCTCCATCTCCTTTGCCCGCATCGCCATGACAGGCAGCGCATTGGGCGGCGTAAATCCCAGCGCCTCGATCCACCTCGGCAGGCGTGACGCTCAAAGAGAAGGCGTACGCCACAACATCCCAACGTTCACGATCCGACAGGCTGCGGAAGGGAGGCATGAAGCGTTCCAGGTTGCCCTGGCTGACGATGGTGAACCATTTGGCAGGGGCGGCGGCGCGCGCCACCTCTGGAGAAGCTAAAGCAGTGACCGGATTGGGCAACGAAGCTGCATTAGGACCATCGCCCAGGCCGGCAGCGCCGTGACAGGGAGCGCATTTTTCGGCGTAAATCGCCGCCCCTTTGGTTACGTCTGGGGGCAGCAACGGGAAAACAACGCCAGAGACCACCGGCGCCGTAGATTGAACTTCGGGCGGCGCAGTGTAACCCGGAGGCGGGGTGACATCTGCCGCCAAAGAGAAATTGCAGGCGGATAATATCAGTGAAAGAAAAAGGAGGATAGATAATTCGCGTCTCATACAATCTTTGCGCCGCACTTAGGGCAGAAACGATCCGACTTTTGCACCGGCCCGCCGCACTGCGGGCAAAAACCGCCGGCTTTCTCCCGCCGCTCACGGCGGCGGTCGGCTAACAAGGCTTCCAGGCGGTCATCTGGAGCGGCAATAACCGCAACCGTTGGTTTACGGCCATTGCCCACTGCTCCCTGGGCAGCAACGCCGTCCGCTCGGCGGGCGGCAATGGCGGCTTCCAGGCGCGCTTCGGCATCCTGATGGACAAGCTGCGGCGCCAGCGCATCTAACTTCCGCAGCACATCTGCGCCCATCTGCACCAGTCGCACCCGCTGAGGCGGATAGTCTTCTTCGGGGATTTTCCCTAAGGCGTAATCAAAGTCCAATTCTTGGAGCGCGTTCAGAATGCGGTCGCGTTCGGCAAGCAGAGACGAGCGTTCGTGATCTATGGTTTTGATCTGAGGCGTATCCTGATCGCGCTCCTTTTCAATCAATGGGCGACTGACAAACAACGCCACTAACAACAAGAGGGCCAGGATCAAGAAGATTGAGCCGATGTCCATGCGAACCTAGTCCTCCAACAGCGGGTCAATGGCAGATTTTATCTCCTCTACAGAGAGGAAGGGGCTTAGCTTGAAATAGGCGAGCTTGCCATCTCGGTCAATGATATACGTTTCTGGGACGCCAGTGATGCGATAAGCCTGCGCCATGCGCGTACCCAGATCGGGTCCATTGGGATAGGTGATGCCAAATTTCTGTAAATATTCTAGAGACTTCTTGTCTGTATCCGTCCAGGCTACACCTAGGAAGAGCACATCGCCGCGAGGCTGATAATAACGCCAGGCGGTTTCAAGTTCATCCGCCTCTTGCTCGCACGGCTTGCACCAGGAAGCCCAAAAGTTGACCACGACCACTTTACCGCGTAATTCCTTCAGACGATAGGTCTGACCGTCAAAGGTGGTCAGGGTGAACTCCGGAGCGGGCGCGCCAATGCGTTTGCCTCCCGATTGCGTGCGCAGCAATCCGAAAAAGAGAAGGGCAAGCAAAATTGCCAGTCCGCCCCAGGCAAGAATTCGCCCCCAGCGGGGGCGGCTGCGTACAGTGACTTCTTGGGTGGATTCGGTTATGACTTCGCTCATATCATACTCCTACCGTTTACGCAATTCCTCTTCCAGCCGGCGTACATATTCATCGCCGTTCAGGGTCGAACCGACGGCGGGCGGCGAGGCCTGGGCAGGCGGCGGAGCGCTACGTCGCCAGGCGCGGAATGCGCTATACAAGAGAAACACTCCTAGAAGAATGGCGATAGGCGGAAAGACATAGACTAGCCAGTTCAATCCACGCGCCGGAGGCGTCGCCAGCACACGGTCGCCGAAACGATCCACAAAATATTGCTTGATTTGAGCCTCGCTCCAACCTTCAGCCAGTTTCTCGCGTATCAACTCCCGCCATTCGGCACATGCCTGGGTGGGGCATACATCAAGCGGGGTGTTTTCGCACACCGGGCAATACATCTCTTTGGCTATGGCGTTCACCTGATCATCGCTGATGGCCGGTGTGGGAGTTGGGTTCTGCGCTGAAGCCTGAGGAACAAATATCAAAATCATGCTGGCCAGCGACAACAGACCAACCACCCAGAACGAGGCGGTAATCACACGGCGCATTCGAAAGGGGTACGGATGGGATTGGTTATCGTACATCCTGATCTTGCTTTTCCATTTGCGATTTTTTAAGACGACTGCACAAAACAAGTTTTTATTGAGCCAACGCCGAGGGTTCAAGCCTGCGCCCCGGCGTAGGCAGAGCGCGGCGCTCTCTCGACAGCTTCTTCAGCATCTTTCTCCGGCCAAGCCGCGATCAACGTACCCAGGATGAAAACAAAACCACCCAGCCACAGCCAGTTGACCAGCGGATTGTGATACACCTTGAAGGTCGCTCCTTGCGAGGAGACCGGCATCCAATCCACCAACAAGACGTAAAGGTCGTCTTCCATAGTGCTACGCACGCCGGGGATGGTCATGGGCTGCTGCGACTCGAAATAATAATCGCGGCGTGGATGAAGCTCGCCAACGTAGCGACCGTTCTTTTCTACGCTTAGCACCGCGCGCGCAACGTTGCGCCCGTCGGGGGTATCAAACATCGCCAGTGACTGGTAGGTGACCGTGTAGTCTCCCAGAGAGATCGAACCGCCGCGCGGGATGGTACCTTGCGTTTCGGTCTGGAACATCTCAATGCCGATGATGCCGAGCGCCATCAACACCACGCCGAGATGAATGACATAACCGCCATAGCGCCGCCGGTTGCGCCCAGCCAGGCGCCATAAAGCAAGGAGCAGATTTTCGCCGGATTTACGCCGCCGCGCCAACGCGCCGCGCCAGAATTCGTATAAAGTCACCGAAGTGACGAAGGCGCTGAGCCAGAAGCCCAACAAGGCAGCCCAATGCCGTACACCCAAGCCGAGCGGCAGAAGAACGCCCACCAGCAAGGAGAAAATAAATGGCTTCCACATCGCCCGACCCAATGTTTTGGCGGTAGAGTGTCGCCAGGCGGAGAGCGGCGCCACGCCCATAAGCAACAGTAAACCAGCAAACAGCGGCCCCGTCGCCCGCTCATAAAACGGCGGCCCCACGGTGACTTTCTGGTTGGTGAACAACTCCGAGATCAACGGGAACATCACGCCCCAGAAACACACCACCAAAATACTCAAAAACAACAGGTTGTTGAGCAGGAAGAGCGCTTCGCGCGAGAGCATGGAGGTCATGTGCGTTTCGGCTTTCAGGCTATCCCAACGCTGTAACAAGAGATACAGCGAGGCAACAAACGTCAGACCAATGAAGCCGAAGAACATGGGACCAATTGCGCTTTGCGCAAAAGCGTGCACCGATGAAAGCACGCCCGAACGGGTCAAAAAGGTGCCGAAAATGACCAGACAATAAGTCAAGATAATCAGCACCATGTTCCAGTGCTTGAGCATGCCACGCTTTTCCTGGATCATCACCGAATGAAGGAAGGCAGTGCCGGTGAGCCAGGGCATGAAGGCGGCGATCTCCACCGGATCCCAACCCCAATATCCGCCCCAGCCGAGCACATCGTAAGCCCAACGCCCTCCCAGGATCAAGCCGAGGGAGAGAAACAGCCAGGCGACCAGCGTCCAGCGGCGCGTGATGCGAATCCAGCGGTCATCGGTGCGCCCGGTGATCAGCGCCGCAATGGCAAAGGCGTAAGGGATCACGAACGAGACGAACCCTAAATAGAGCATCGGCGGGTGAATGATCATGCCCGGGTGACGCAACAAGGGGTTAAGGCCCTGCCCATCGCGCATCATCGCCAGACCGGCGCCGGCGGGTTGAAACATGGCGGTGACAAACGATCCATTCGGCAAGCGCCAGATGCGTTCAAAGGGGTTTTCGAAGAAGATGATCAAGATCAAGAAAAACGCCAATGTGATCAGCGAAACCACGATCACCCAGGGTAGAAATTCACGGTCGCGATCCCACCGGCGTAGGGTGACCGCAGTGGCGAAAGCCGACATGAGCCAAGACCAGAAGACCAGCGAGCCAGCCTGCCCGCCCCACAAGGCGGTGATTCGCAGATACGTAGGCATACTGCTGCTGGTCACCGAGGCGACGAATTCCAATTCGTAGCGACCGGCAACCAATAACACCACCAGGCTGAGGGCGGCGATTGAAATTAGCGGAAAGGTGAGCAGCATTGCCAACCGGGCGCTCTCCACCCAGGCAGGCTGATTCCTGCGCACCCCATAGATTGCAGCTCCGATCCCGTAGAAGGAAATCAGGAGCGTGATCAGCAGAGCGCCAAAACCAAAATTCGCCAGCATCGTCTATTTACCATTAAACGTAAACGATCAAGAACCCGCTTGATCGGGGACCGCTTCCTCGTATTTGGTGGGGCATTTGAGCAGCAACTCGTTGGCATAGAACACGCCGTCATCGCCCAGTTTGCCGGTGATGATCGCCTGCGCTTCGTTGCGCAGCAAGTCCGGCTTTGGACCATTGTAAGAAACCACCAGGCGAGCGCGGTTTGGATCGTTGACTGCCTGTTTTAACACTTCAGCCAGACCACCCTGGGCTTCGATCTCTTTGTTGTCGCCCGGAATAGCTGCAATGGTGAAAGACAGGGTCAGGGTTTGCGGGTCATACTGGATCGAGTCGCCGATCACTGCGCCGGAGATGCGCAGGTCACGACCCTTGACGCTCTCTCCTTTAGCTACCAGCTCATCTACTGTCAGAAAATATTGTGCGCTGGCCTGGGTGGACGAAACGATCAGATAGACCACTGCGGCAACGATCAGCAAGCCGCCGACGATAAATTTCATACGCCCTGGCGCGCTTTTTTCCATCATAGCAGTCTGTTCCATAGACGATCAACCTCCGAAAATACTTCATTGTTATTTGTAAATGGAAATTTTTTCACAAACAAGGCAAACGCTAACGAATTTTGTCATAGGAAGATTAAGGTAACCTGAGACACTGTAAATAAACCTATTAGAAAGGCTTAACATTGAGTTTGTGTGGAGGCGCAGACCGGGGGAGAGGGGATTACGCCAGAATAGAGGAGGCGAAGTCCGCAACGATGCGTTGGTTGCGGACTTCGTTATTTAACTTTTATCGTCATGCGGCAAAAAGCGCACTCGCCGGGGGCGGAAGTTGGTTGTCCGCAGGTGGGGCAGGAATGCAGTTGTTCAACCTTCGGGTCGGCGTGCGGCGCGAACAAGCCGTTCTCTTTAGCTTGCAAGAAAGAAATATAAAAGCTGAGCTTTGCCCCTGGCCGGTCGGCTTCCATGCGATTGAGCAACTCTTTGTAATAGATGGATTTCGAGCCTACTGCGTAAGGGCACTCTTCATAGATGTACTCGATGCCGCGCAACATGGCGTAGGCTGCCATTTCGCGCTCATAAATGCGGCAAAGCGGTTTGGCCTTACGTGCCAGACCGGGTTGATTGGCTTCCAGCACCGGCCATTGGCGAACCAGGTGCCCTGCCGCCCAATTGAGGGTGTTACCAAACAGGGCAGCCGCCTCATCATCCAGGTTGTGGCCAGTAACCAGTACATCATAACCGCCCTCGTAAGCGATTCGATTCATGATATGCCGTTTGGTCAGTCCGCAAACGGCGCAGGGCTTGGTTTTGCCGCGCGTCGTACGGCGAGCCATGTCAGGGATGGTTTCTCCATATACTTCCGGCACACAGACCACCTTTAATTGCAGCCCTCGTTCGCTGGCGAATTTTTCCGTCAGGCGCTGTGATTGGTCCGAGTATTCTATTCCGCCATCAATCCCCAAACCGATGTACAACCCATCCACCGAATAGCCCAACCGCCAAAGGATATCCCAGAGCGAGAGCGAGTCCTTGCCGCCAGAGACCGCCGCCAACACACGATCGGAGCGGGTAAACATCTTGTATTTTTTAATAAACCGCTCCACCTGTTCGGGAAGCCATTCCAGAAAATCATTGGCGCAAAGCGCCAGTTTATGTTGACGCATTTGCACCACCGCTTTACCGCCACACGAATTACACTTCATAGCTCATTATCTCAACAACACCGTTTCAATTGCAGCGTTTGCATAACCGCCAGAGATGACAGCGATCAACTTGATTTCATCGCCGTCTTTAAGGATTTCATCTTCGGTGATCATTTCTCCCTGACGCGTAGCTAGCACGGATTCCGGAAGCACATCAATTTTGGACAACGCATCGCGTAAGGTCATGCCCGGCTTGACGGTGAATTCCTTGTCGCGCAGGATCAGTTTAACGCTCATATCTACTCCTTACAATGCGCCGCGCATCTGCAGCTTCGACGCAGCATTCTTACAGGGTTGATTGTATCGCATGTACCTGAACCAGTCAAATCTCACAAGCGTTCTCCAATTTCTGTTGAGCAAATTTAACGATTCACCCTCCCGCAGGTTGTTTTTGGTTGATAACCTGTAGGAGGGTGAGTGGATTGGAGTTAGGGGAAGCCCTCAGGGGGTATTTCCCACAGGCGAACAGTGCCATCTTCGGAGCCAGAAATGATCAGGTCTCCTCTTGGGGAGAAATCCACATCGTTCACGCTCTTCTCATGACCTATCAATATCGCAGTCGGCGCGCGGGCAAAGCTGCCGGATTGAATTGACCACAAGCGCAACGTGCCATCCTTCGAAGCAGAGACCAGCCAGCGCCCATCCGGCGAGACGGCCAACGAGGTGATCGCCTGGACGTGATCTTTGAGCAACGCCTGCAAAACACCATCGCTGACGCGCCAGATGCGAATAGAGCCATCGGCATAGCCCGCCGCCAGCCAGTCATCTTGCGGCGAGAAGACCACGCTTGTGGCTGCAAGCGAGGTGTCTTTCAAGAGCAACCTCCATTCTCCTGCCAGGGTGCGCACTCTCACCATACCATTGGCTTCAGCCCAGGCGATGCGGCTGCTATCGGATGAAAAAACCACGCTGTTGATCTCTGTCATCCCCTCGTCAATGGTTTGCATCAGAGCAGCGTTGGATAGCCGCCAAATCCGAACGGTAAAATCATCCGATCCAGAGACCACAAATTGACCGTTGGGGGAAATATCTAGGCTGGTCACCCAACCTGCATGGCCGCGCAAAGTACGCAGCAAACCGCTATTTGCTACCTGCCAGGAGCGCAACAACCCATCCATCGAGCCAGTCACCAGTTGCGAACCGTTCGGCGTAAATTTCAGGCACAAGATGGGAAACGAATGCCCCTGCATGGTGCGCAACAACCGGCCCTCTTCAACCGCCCAGAGGCGGACAGTGTTATCTACCGAGCCTGAAGCCGCTAAACCGCCGTCGGGCGCAAAAGCCACCGCCAAAACGCTGGCAGTATGTCCTTCCAGGGTTCGTTTGGGCTGAAGGGAAAGCGCTTGCGGAGTGGGTGTGGCAAGACAGTCAGGTGGAAGGGCCGGCAACTCCAACAGGCGCGAAAATCGGTTGTTGGTTTCGTCGCTTTCGTTGACTGAAGAAGCCACATCCACGCGGATCTGCGGCAGTGAATTGTCTATCGCAAAGGTGAGGTGAATCTGTTCACCCGCTTCTAATCCAGAGGGGACAGATTGAAAGGCAGCATCGGCCTGAACGGTGAACGGACCGGCAGCCAGATCTCCTCGGTTAGCCACAATTACATGCAGACGGATCAGATCCTCGGGCGAATCGCAAGCGCCATTCACTGGAGCGGCGAGATCATAATAAACATCTTCTACCAACAGATCTGGCAGAGCAGTCACAGTATTCGTAGGGGGGTTTAAAGCGATGGGAGTAAATGTAGGTTGGCGACCATTCACTTGCCAGGAACAGCCGGCGAGCAGGGAAAAAACGAGCATCGCGACAGGTAAGGGCCGCAATGCAAACCAAAGGCGCCTGACTGCCAGGATGCTCATCATCGCAAAGGTGGGCAGGAGGTTGGTAATCGTAAAATCTACAATCGAGTTCCTCTCGCTAACTAAACGCTGAGCTGCGTTTCTTTGGAACGCATGGCGTTAAATGCAGCGATGGAGACCTCCAGCATCTCCAGGCTGGGTTCACGTGTGGTTAGGCGCTGCAATGCCAGGTTGGGTTTAATCATCCAGCGCACAAGAGGCGATTGGACATGAGCAGCCGTCCAACGGATATACTCGTAAGCCAGGCCGGCCAACACCGGCAAGAGCAAAATGCGGCTGGCGAGCCGCCAAAACACCGGCAAAGGTCCCAGCAAACTGAATAACACCACCGAAAGCAAAACCAGAGTGAGCAAGAAAGCGGTGCCGCAACGGGTATGCTCGAGGGGGAAGCGCGCCACGCTTTGAGGGGTCAATTCTGCGCCGGCTTCGAAGGCGTTGATGGTTTTATGTTCTGCGCCATGATAGGCAAAAACACGGCGAATTTCCGGCACACGGCCAATGACCCAGATATAGGCGACGAGCAACGCCAGACGGATCAGCCCCTCCGCCAAGTTGCTCCACCATGCGTTCATCCCCAAGAAATGCTCGCCAAGCTGGCCAACCAACGCCGGAGCAAGGAAGAAGACACCCACTCCCAAAGCAAGCGAAACGCCTAACGTCAGGTACAAGGCGGGGCCTTCTAATTTTTCGTCTTCGCCGCTCTGTACATTCGCCGATAGCGTGAGGGCGCGCATCCCCAGTCCCAACGCATCCCACAATGCAATGAGGCCGCGCAGGAAAGGGATTTTCAGGATCCGGCTGCGATAGATGGCAGACAATGGCTCAGTATGTACCACGATTTCGTGGTTGGGCGCCCGCATAGCAATCGCCAGGCTGTGTGAACCGCGCATCATCACGCCCTCAATCACAGCCTGTCCACCGTAAGTGGGTAATTTCTCTTGCATCATGAGTCACCAACATTTGTAAAACGGTTTATCCGTTGAATCAGCATCACCCTTCTCCCATCAAGCTAAAGAAGCGAGTGAGCGCCTCAATGCCGCGATAGAAGGTGGGCAGGTGCATTTTTTCATTCGGGGCATGCAGGTTATCATCCGGCAAGCCAAAACCGGTCAACACCGAATCGATGCCCAACAACTGGCACATTTGGGCAGTCACGGGTACACTGCCGCCCTCTCGGCGATACAACGGAC
>DYGV01000124.1:3304-12101 GCA_020724505.1 Anaerolinea thermophila | reverse complement strand
GGCATACGGCTCGCAAGACATCAGCATCGATGGCATGACCATCGCCGGTGACGATCGCCGCTACGAAGGCTTCCATGCCAATGCCGCCATGCGCACCGACCCGCTGGTGACAAACACCTGTCTGCTTGACCCGGTCGGCGCTTCGGCAGTATTCTATGATACACAAGTAAAAGTTGAGAAAGTGTAATATCAATTCTCCTTTGGCAACGTTCCCTCCCTGCAAGCAGGGAGGGAACACCGCAAGAAAGAGGAACCCATGTTTCATCTTGGACAAACCGAACTAATTATTGTTCTCGTCGTTGTCGTTCTGTTATTTGGCGTCGGGCGCATTGGCAAGATCGCATCCGAACTTGGCTCTGGCATCCGTTCCTTCAAGGAAGGCTTGAACGGCAATCAGGACGAGAAATAGTGACACAAATCACTGTTTGAATCAGAATATACCCGATATAGTTTAACCATCTCTCCGAAGCCTGCCTCCCTACACCTAAACGGCATGGGAACAGGACAGATCATATAAGTGATCCGGGAGGCAATGGAAACATTGCCTTCCCCCATTTGGAAAGGAGACTGACTCTTGATGTATTTGAGGCTGTCCTTTCCATAGGGCAGCCTTTGTATTTTTGGAGTTCACAAATGGATCTTCAATCTCTGCTCGAAAAATCTTCACGCGATCATTCACATCTCTGTCCACGTCAGATCCTTGGCGTACGCATGGGGTTATGCGGAATCAAGGCATTGGGTGTATCTGCAAATCAAGGCAGCAAACGCTTGCTTGTCATCACCGAAACGGACGGTTGTTTCGCCGATGGTCTGACAGCCGCCACAGATTGCTCGGTTGGGCATCGCACCCTGCGCGTGGAAGATTATGGCAAAGCGGCAGCAACTTTTGTCGATACCCAGACCGGGCTGGCAATTCGTGTTGCGCCCACATTGGATGTTCGTGAACGGGCATATCAATACGCCCCCAATGAACCCCGTCACTATTTTGCCCAAATGCAGGCATATCAGGTCATGCCAGATGATGTGATGTTCACGGTGTGTGAAGTGTATCTTGCAACTTCAATTGCCGAGATCGTTTCCCGCCCCGGAGTGCGTATCAACTGCGATAGTTGCGGTGAGGAAATAATGAATGAACGGGAAATCCATACGAATGGGCAGGTTCTGTGCAGGGCATGCGCTTCGAGAGCATATTATCAACTTCCCGTATCCATGCCAGTCTTTGAAAAAGCAGGTGCGTGACAGGTTCTTATCCCTCCAATGAACCGAGAAAAAATCGGCTTGCGCATCCTTATTCGTGGCTCGAACGATGTCGCTTCGGCAGTTGCCCACTGCCTGTTCAGGGAGGGCTACAGCGTCGTCCTTCACGATGACCCTAAACCGACCGTAACCCGCCGCAAAATGGCTTTTGCCGATGCGATCTTTGATGGTGAAACGACATTGGATGGCATAACAGCAAAACGGGTGGATACTGTAAACGTGCGGGCAAGATTACTTGCCCCCGCTTGTATTCCAATTTTGGTGAGCGATTTTTATCGGCTGGTCAAGAAACTCCGTCCACAGGTTTTGGTGGATGCGCGGATGCGGAAGCACAAGAAGCCAGCACGGCAGATTCACATGGCACCGCTGACTATCGGATTGGGTCCTAATTTCTCCGCAGGCAGGAATGTGCATATTGCCATCGAGACCGCGCGAGGGGAAGATTTGGGACGGGTCATTACCTCTGGAGGAACCGCGCCGCTGCAAGGAGAGCCGATCAGCATTGAAGGTCATGCGCGTGACCGCTACCTGTATGCACCGTGCGCTGGCAGGTTTAAGACCGCGTTTCAGATCGGCGACATGGTGACGGAAGGTCAGGTGATTGCAGTCATCAACGAAACGCCGTTGACTGCGCCGATCACTGGCGTACTGCGCGGCATTACGCATGACGATGTCCCTGTGGAAATGCACACCAAGGTGATCGAGATCGATCCGCGTGGGGATGGAACGCTAGTGGCTGGAATTGGCGAGCGTCCCGCCCGCATTGCAGATGGTGTGTTGCAAGCTGTGCAAGATTGGGAGACAAAACATACTTTGGGGTAGGAAAGGCATGGGTGCAGAATCAGGCATCGGGTCAGCATGAAGCGGGGTGTATCCAAAGTAACGAATTCGGTGATATTCATCACTGGACAATGCCTATCCGATTTGCTACATTCACGGAGGAAAGGACTGCCATGAATAAAACGCTTCTCGTAATACTTGTAGTGTTACTGGCAGCCTGCTCACCTTTTTCTGAAACGCAGGTAGCAGGCAGTGTGAACTTGAACGATCTGCAACCGCTTCCTACTCCTGCGGGGCATGACGCAGTGCCGTTGCGCGTGGCAGTAGCGGCGGTGATCTCACCCAAGGGGACGGTACAATCGTATTCACCGCTTCTGTTATATCTGGAAGAAAAGCTCAACCGCCCTGTTGAATTGGTGCAGCGCAAAACGTATATGGAAGTAAATGAATTGATCGAACACGGCGAGGTCGATGTGGCGTTCGTCTGCACCAGCGCATACATCGAAGGGCACGATACGTTTGGGATGGAGTTGTTGGTTGCGCCGCAGGTCAATGGGAAGACCGTCTATAACTCGGTGTTGATTGTGCCTTCGTCCAGCACGGCGCAAAGCATGAAGGATATGCGCGGCAAGGTCTTTGCTTTCACCGACCCGATCTCACTCAGCGGACGGGTGTACCCAACCTACCTTGTTCACAC
Organism: Anaerolinea thermophila; assembly: GCA_020724505.1. Classification (GTDB taxonomy): domain Bacteria; phylum Chloroflexota; class Anaerolineae; order Anaerolineales; family UBA4823; genus RBG-16-57-11. Next base: position 9,367 of record DYGV01000124.1, on the reverse strand, counting down.
ATTGGGGTACAGCCCTGATAATTTTTTTGCCCGCACGTTCTTCACCTACAGCCACGATGAAGCCATCCGCGCTGTTACAAGTGGTGTGGCGGATGGGGCTGCTGTGGATTCGCTGGTGTTCGAATTTGCCCTAGCGCGTGACCCATCACTTGCCGAAAAATTACGCGTCATCCACCGCTCACCCGATTTTGGCATTCCGCCTGTGGTCATCAGTCCCTTCACCCGCCCGCAGGTAAAAGCGGATATTCAAACCCTTTTGCTGGCAATGTCCACAGACCCTGATGCAAAAGATGCGCTCGCATCCATCGGCGTGGACAGTTTTGTGCTGCTCGACGACAGCGCCTACGATGAAGTGCGGGAACTGTACGCGATCATTCCAACCTCGGAATTGCCATGACGTTTCAAAGGGTATCCGAACGAATGTGGGAGATCGCAGGCGCGGTCAGCGTCCGCACCAAGATCCTTGGCATTGTGCTGGGGCTGGTGATTTTATTGGGAGCGGGTGTCACCATGCAAGCGCGTTACGCTCTGACAAGAACCATGACTGCGCAAATGGAAGAACAGAGCATCTCGGTCTCGCGCGACTTTGCCGCCCGTTCCACCGACCCGATCCTGCTCAATGATCTGCTTGGCGTGCACGACCTTCTCAAGGAAACCATTGCCAACAACCCAAACATTCGCTACGCCTTCATTGTGGACAATCACGGGCAGGTGATTGCGCACACGTTTGAAGGCGGTTTTCCGCTCGACCTGATCCCCCTCAATACCGTTCAATCGGGCGAGCATCACCATACCTCCCTGATTCAAACGGATGAGGGACTCGTGTGGGATACCGCCGTTCCGATCCTGGATGGCAAAGTCGGCACGGCGCGTATCGGACTTTCGGATGCTTCCATCCGAACGGCAGTCTCCACGCTGACGGCTCAGCTCATCCTGACCACCCTGCTGGTTTCCATCGCAGGCATTTTGGTGGCAGTCTCGCTGACTTGGATTCTTACCCGTCCGATCATTTCACTGGCACAAGCCACACAAGCCGTAGCCAAAGGAGATTTTTCGCCACGCGTCCTGCGTTGGGCAAATGATGAGATCGGAGATCTAGCTGAAGCGTTCAACTCCATGACAGAAGAACTGGCGCGTACGGATGAACTCCGCAAGGAGCGCGAAGTTTTGCGGAGACAATTGCTTGAGAAAGTGATTACAACGCAGGAAGACGAGCGTCGCCGCATTGCGCGTGAATTGCACGACTCCACCTCACAAAATTTGACATCCCTCATTGTCGGTCTGCGTGTCATGGAAACCAATTGTGCCCAATGCGCATCCATCTCCAAAGCCACTGATCTGCGCGACGTGGCGTCCAAAACCTTGGATGAAGTCCACGACCTTTCCATGCGTTTACGCCCGCGTGTTCTCGATGACCTGGGGTTATCCGCCGCACTCGAAAGATTGGTGTCAGAATGGCAGACACGCTATAAAATCCCCGTGGATGTCGCCATTCAATTGGGTGAACGCCTTCCAGGCGAAGTCGAGACCGCCATCTACCGTATTGTACAAGAGACTCTGACCAACATCGCCCGCCATGCTCAGGCAAAATCTGCCAGCATTCTGGTGGAACGTCATGGCGATATGGTACGGGCTATCGTGGAGGATGATGGCATCGGGTTTGATATCAACGCAAATCATGGCGAACGTCATCTCGGTTTGTTGGGTATGCGTGAGCGGGCGGAATTTCTGCATGGTGCTTTGACAATTGAGTCGTCTCATGAGAACGGAACGAGCGTTTTCATTGAAATCCCGCTTCAGAACGAACAAATGGAAGCAAACCGATGAGCAGCCCAATTCGCGTTCTTATTGCGGATGATCATGCTGTCTTACGTGCTGGACTACGTCTACTTCTCTCTGGGCAACATGAATTTGAAGTTGTGGCAGAAGCATCCACGGGCTCGGAGGCATTATCACTGGCAGAAAAACTCCAGCCTGACTTAATCCTACTTGACCTTAGTATGCCAAGTCTGGGTGGCATGGAAATATTACCCACCCTGCGAAAGATGGTTCCATCCATAAAGATATTGATCCTCACCATGCATGATGATCCACAATATCTACGGCAGGCATTGAAGCACGGAGCAAGCGGCTATGTTCTAAAAAAAGCAGCGGATGCCGAGCTAATCTCCGCTATTCAGGCAGTCCTACGGGGCGAGATGTATGTCCACCCTTCCATGACGCGCGTTTTGCTTGAGGATATTTTGCCTGAAACGAAATTCTCCAACGCAGATCTAACATGGTCAAATCTAAGTGAACGAGAGCAGGGAGTTCTAAAAATGGTGGCGCTTGGTCATACCAGCGCAGAGATCGCTGAACAACTCAGCCTGAGCGCTAAAACTGTGGAAACATATCGCGCGCGCGGTATGGAAAAACTTGGGTTGCGAACAAGGGCGGCATTGGTCAAATTTGCCCTGCAAGAGGGTTTGATAAAGAAAGAATAAGGTCTTTAGGTTGTTATCAGGTTTGATTTTCTTTAGCGGCAGATTTATCACACGTCTCCAAAAAAGCCCTTAAAATGACAACTATATCTGCCTTCAAAGCCTCAATCGAATCTGCACGGCAGGGTACATATCTGGTATACGGGTATAAACTTAGACCTGCTCGGTTTATGACCCCATATAGAGAACAAAAAGCAGAAAACGAATGAACACCCTATGTACATGGATGCTTTCGTTTAAAACATTCCCATCAACAATCTATCCACTTTTTGCTGTCTACCGGTAGTTTGTTCAATCCCATATCCTGCCTGCTTTATACCGATTCTATCAATTCATTACTACAGGCAGGTTCCTATGCAGACTCATTCAAGCATACTAGATCAGACCACATTGGGCATCTAACTCAACGTCGAGGGCACTTCACTTCTCTACCAAGCCTCCCCGGTTAGCTAACTCCATTTCAATGGCAGGATTGGCAACAACGAGGGTTCGTCGCATGGGATGTAGTTCTTCGCATTGTTGCCCATCAAAATACAGGATATGCAATTGATCTTCTCGAACATATGCAAGTGAACGATACATAGAATTCCAGCGGATTTGTCATGAGTCAACAATGGTGCTGTTCAGGTTAATATCCGAGACCAATGTAATTTTATGCAGGGCGCTTGCGTGTTTTCGTATTGTTCCCTGGGGTATTTGCCTTGCGGGCTTCCTGTTTTACTAACCGATTATGTTTGCGTTGTCCCTTGGATGGACGCTTGGGCTTGGGCTTGTTTGCTACTGCGTTCATTGTAATTTCTCCTTTCAGACCTTGATCCAATTGTTGCTGGCTTGTATAGTATCAACCAGTGTTTTTTGCTCTCCATACATCGTGCTAGTTTCCGCAACCTGAATATCCAGATTACGACAATCGAGACAGAGAAACGCCTCTGTTTGAAACAGATCGTTGAAACTATCATCTGCTATCATCTGGATGACAACGCCATCCTTATACCAGTTGTTGCTCGTGTTCTTATACACATTGACCGATCCACATTTGGAACATTTTCTTTCTTGCATAGGAATCTCCTTCCAACTACTGAAACCCGTTCGACCTGCCGAATATATGCGGGATCGGCTCCATATTTACTTTAACCACGCAAGCATAGATTGGACACTTCCCGTTGCCAAAGCAATACTTGAATCTGCCGCACCATAGTAAATGCGAAGAGTGTCGCCATCAGGTGCAATGGTATAACCGCAAGGAAAAACAACCTTGTTAACATCACCATGTAATTCGTAGGATTCTTCAGGGCCAAAAAACCATTCATCACTGCGTTTCAAACAATTCTCTGGATTATTCAGATCAAATAGGGCAAGACCTAATCGGTAAATTACTCCTGCCCCATTGTGCTTTACACCGTGATAGATCATCAGCCAGCCCTGCGGTGTTTCAATAAGAGGCGGGGAAAGCCCAATTTTATTCGCATCCCACCATCCACCAAGCCGCGCCTTAAGGATCATTTTATGGCTGCCCCATTCCCGCATGTCAGTGGAATAGGAAATCCAGATATGAGCTGCTGTCGCACTAACTGGACGATGGATAAGTGCCCAACGCTCGTTGATGCGTCGAGGCAGAAGAGCCGCATCCTTATCTTCTGGCTGCATAATGACGTTATAACGTTCAAATTGATGGAAATCCTTTGTGAGCATCAGCGCCACGCCTGGTCCATCTCGGGTGTAGGCTGTATATGCAATTGCATACTTCTCCAATTCAGAGATATAGGTGATGCGAGGATCTTCTATACCCCAGTACTCCTCGGGAAACCGTTCTGGGTCGGCCATAAGTGTAGGTGATGAATCGATCTGCCAGCCATCCACGCCATTTGCCGATCTGGCAACACAAAGATGGGAGAGACCGCGTCGATCTTCCACTCGGCACAAAAGTAAAGTGGTGCCGTCCGCAAGTAATGTGGCGCCGGGATTGAATACGCTATTGACTTGATATGGCCAGTTTGCGGCTGTCAGGATGGGGTTGAGTTTGTGGCGTTGAAGCAGTTGCAGGGGTTGATTGGTCAATACGGGTATCCTCATCAGTCATCATAATGTTTTTCGCCAGTTGTAATTCCAATAGCGATTGAAGAAATGCAAGTGTGGACTCAGCTCCTTGATTTTCGTTGGGTCGATCAGGATGCAGTCCATCCCGACAACCACCTGTTGTCGGGTCGTAGACTGGGAGGTGCAAGTCGTTTCGTCCAAGAAACCATTCAAAGGCGCGACGGGCTTCCCTGTGCCAGACTTTTTTTCCGGTGATACGGAAAGCTTCCAGGCAGGCAGAGACCATCCCCTGGGCTTCGACAGGTTGCTGATCAAAACGTGCGCGTTTCCCATTCATTGGATAGAAGCCATTGGAGCCAATAGGTACAAAATGCCCCCCTCCCGCCTCAGATTTTTGCAGATCTAACAACCAGTGGAGGGACTCCAATCCTACCTCCGTCATCGTACTATTTGGGATGGATTCTCCGCACAATAGCATGGCATGTGACAAAGTGGCATTGCAATAGGTTAGCTTGTCTTCAAACCAATGCCATCCATCTTTACGATTCTGTTGATAAAGTTTCATGAGTCTCCCTGCCAATCCACCCTGTACCTGACTAGCACGGCTGTCACCAGCAAAACGCAGTAAATACTCGTGTATTCCGATCAGTGCAAAAGCCCAGGCGCGCGGACTGGTCGTTTCAAGAATTGCGAGTAACGATTGCTGAAACATACGCCCAGCCATGTTTTGCAGCGCTGGGGTATTCGAACGTCCCAGGACTGTGCCGAGTGCCCAAAGGGCGCGGCCATGACTGTCATCTGAGCCACTCTCTTCGAGCCAGTTTCGCTGATAATCCATAAAGTTGCGGAAGCGCCTGGTCTCTGTATTGAAAGCGTACCACGTAAACGCGAGATAACGGGTCGCCAGATCAACAGCATCCGTATTGCCAACTTCTTCAAGAAGTGTGCTCACCAACAATGCGCGGGCATTGTCATCCGTCGTATATCCTTCGCGATAGTTAGGTATTGTGAAAATAGAATGCTGAAAGATGCCAGTATCATCCGTGAGGTGACGCAAGTGATCCAGTTTGAGAGGGGGCAAATCTCCTGCGCGTTTGTCCAGAGGCTTGACCGCATACTCTGCTGCGGCAAAATAACGATGATCAGAGCGGGCGCGTTCAAATGTCTTCATATATTGGTTTGCAACCTGCGGCCAGATCATATCCCGTCCAAACAGATAGGCGCGCTTGCGCATGGCATGGCGCTTTGACTCATTATCCAACAGATCAATTACCTGTTCAGCCAACGCCTGCGGGTCACTGAATGGCACCAGCACGCCGCGATCACCAGCCAGCATCTCTTCTGCGTCCCAGTATGGGGTGGAGATGACCGCCTTGCCCGCTCCAACTGTATAGGCTAGGGTTCCGGATGTGATCTGTGCCGCGTCAAGATAAGGAGTGATGTATATATCCGCCGCGCTGATGAACTGGACAAGTTCCTCCGGACTGACGAACCGGTTATAGAAGATCACATTGCCTTCCACACCATTTTCACGAGCCAGCCACTG
>DYGV01000124.1:0-3294 GCA_020724505.1 Anaerolinea thermophila | reverse complement strand
AGCCGATAGGTCTCACCGTCGTTCTGTATAATGTGAGGATGTGTTGCGCCGACAACGATATACACCACGTTGGGATATTTTTCCAATATGACAGGCAAAGCATTAATAACGTTCTCGATGCCTTTGTTCGCTGAAAGCAGACCAAAACTCAGCAAAACGCTTTTGCCCTCCACGCCAAATAGATCTTTGTGAAAACTCGGGTCTACAAATGGGACATCTGGTATGCCATGAGGGATCAGGTCGATCTTTTCTTCAGATACGTGATAAACATCCCGCAGGAATTCTGCCCCTCGTTGGCTCATGACAACTACTCGGTCCGAAAGAGAAACGATCTCTTCCAGTGCCCGGCGCTGATCAGGATTGGGATCCCTCAAGACCGTATGTAATGTTGTAACAACCGGCATCCGCAATTCACGCAGGAGTGCTAGGATATAACTCCCTGCCTTCCCTCCAAAGATACCGTATTCATGTTGTAAAGAAATTATGTCGACGTTATTGATGTTCAGGAAGTCGGCAGCACGCCGGTAGGATTCAATATCCTTCTCGGTCAGTTCAAATCGAACACGTGACGGGTATTCGTAACCCGTCTCTGTATCATTTACAGGTAGCGCAATGCATGCAGTGCTTTTGAATTCATTGGCAATGGTCTCACACAGATCGGTGGTAAAGGTGGCAATGCCACATTGACGTGGCAGGTAATTCCCAATAAAGGCAATGCGCTTGATGCTCGCATGGGTGAATTTTTCCATAAGGTTTTTCCTTCCAAACACCTCTGTTGATTTTTTAAATCTACCTGGTGTCGATCTATTTTTCTAGTTGATAAGCAGAAGTGCCTCGGAAGACGATGATATACGTTTGGCTTCAAGAATGTCCCTGAGCATGACAAGGTTTTCCCTCAGTTGCTTTTTCATCTTTATTCCTAGGATACGCTCGCTCATACGAGGGAAATTCACCACACCGATTCGTATGGATACTTCAACCTTTGTGCCATCGCCGGCGGTCTCAAACGTATAAGTGGTCTGCATATAAAGAGGACCGGAGATTGACTTGAATCTGTATCTCATATTCGAACTGGATTCAATTACCTCGTAGATACCCAGGTTCCTGCGCCCCATCAAATGTCCAATACTTCGAAAGTAGACGCTCATTTCTTTGTGACGACTGGTTATCTTAGCTGTTGCCAATGTTCCATACTGCCATTGAAAATCATTTTCAGGCGTGCTCATATAATCAAAAACCTGCTGGATAGGCAACCCGATCATTGTACTGGTCGTTAGTTTGAACATTTAACCCTTTCATCACTACTAGCCGCCGGAGGATCACATCTCGATGTGCGGTATCGCTACACCATGCTGTTCTCGTGGTTTTGCCAGACTTACCTTCAACGTCTGATCGCTTAACGAGTACGAGTCGAACATACTGACAGCTATGTCGGCTTCGCTTTGCACACTCATAGTGACGAATGCAAATCCCCTGGACTCACCGCTCTTGCGGTCTTTGATCACTTCCGCCAAGATAACTTCCCCGGCTTGCGCGAATAAAGTCTTCAATTCATCCTGTGTCGTTGATTTGGATAGATTTCCTACGTACAACTTGGCTTCCATTTTTGTTTCACTTTCTTCATCTTCTTTCATACCGGCATAAGAAATGTTGCCAACCCCATAACAGGGTTGGCAGCGAAAACATCGCATGAATTCAGTTGGTCAATTGCAGTTTTACGTGCTGTACAACAACCCGAAAATCCTGGATACCTACAATGTAGGCAATTTGACATCGAGCTGTTTGAGAATTTCCATCAATCCCGCACCGTCATTGGGTTCCACAACCCATAAGGTGATTTTGTCATCCTTCACGGTAATCTTTGTCTTTTCAGATTTTGTGGAAAAGGTTTTGTTCGTAGCGGAGATCACACCCATATTCATGTTCGTCAAGTCAAATACCCCGTTGTGAGTGCCGCTTAACTGTGAAGTGGATCTGACAATGTCTCCTTCCGCGCCGATAACCTTGAAGTGATAGTCGATGTCTGAAAAAGCTGTCTTCAAACTGGCGCTCATCTCAAGCCAGGCATCCTTGTTGATCGGCTCAGGGATGAGTCCACTAAATTGAAAATCATCCGCAAGCATCGACTTTGCATACTCTAAATCACCCTTCTGGACAGCGTCCATGAGGGCTTGCACGGTCTCTCTCTTATTCATAATGTATCCTCTACTGTTAATCGAACTGTTGCTAAGCAAATGGGCCTGGATAGAAATGGATGCTCCCTATGGAACACCCTCCATTACCCCCGATTGATAAACATGTTGTTTATGAAATGCCTAAATTAGTGTAACACACTATTAGGATAAAAAACGGGGCATTATAAAACCGGACATCTCTTGGATTCATCAATCTTCACTACAAACACTCAAGGAAGTTCGAACTAAAACTATTTTTGTTGGTCACTTGACATACCATGAATGACTGACACGATACAATCAACCTGTTCATTGAAACCTACCCACTAGATCAGTTATGCTCCGCGGGTTCGAATCTCGTCGGGGCCACAATTTTTGTTCAAATTATTTCGTAGCGACACATTGCGAATACACCCGGGTCATCCTGGTTAGGATATAACCTGCTCCTGTCGAGTTCGATATCATTTGACCTTCATTGCACATGCACAGCCCGATGTTATAGTCGAACAATGATCTGTCCAGCGTGGAATATATCATGTATACGGGTATAAATTTCGCCCCACGTTGAACCACATTTAATACGTACCACACCTTACACTCATACATGGGGATAAGGTGTCAAGAATAGAATAAAACTCCCTATATAGATGAATGATCGTGTACGGGAATAGGAATTTCTCTCATAAACGATCATGCCGCACTTTCCATTCAATAGGTACGCGTACTTAATGGAAAAAACACCTTGACAATCCTCTCCTTTTTGCGGGATTGTCAAGGCATTATCCTTTTTATAGGCTGCTCATTACAAAAAGAGATTCAGGATTAATCCTGAATCTCTTTTTATCTAAAGCCCATCCCTTCTCAATAATTGGGCGTTGATGGCGACCACGATGGTGCTGACGGACATGAGCACAGCTCCGAAGGCGGGCGAGAGTAGGATGCCCCAGTTGGCGAGAACACCTGCCGCGAGCGGGATGGCGACGATGTTGTAGCCTGCCGCCCACCACAGGTTTTGGATCATCTTGCGATAACTGGCACGGCTGAGTTTGAAGATCTTCACCACATCCAACGAAACTGTCGAAAAACTCTTTTGTAACCCTAAAGACCCTGAATTCGAAGC
>DYGV01000123.1 GCA_020724505.1 Anaerolinea thermophila | reverse complement strand
CGGTTTCACCCTCGCAGCGATGGTTTATATCTTTCACCTGGAAAGCTTCCGCCCAATTCTCAGGCGGGCGATCTTACTTGCACTCCTGGGCTATGGCTCATTCATCGTTTCGCTATTATTTGATCTGGGTCTGCCCTGGCATATCTATATGCCCATCATTCATTGGCAGCATCACTCGGTGATGTTTGAAATCGCCTGGTGTGTGATGTTGTATTTCACCGTTTTGATTTTGGAATTCTCGCCTATCATTCTAGAGCACGCCTGGTTTCGCCATCCCTTATTTCAAATGATCCATCGCGCTTTACATGCCGCCGTCCTTCCATTGGTGATCGCTGGGATTGTACTTTCGACACTGCATCAATCTTCTCTGGGTGCGCTCTTTTTGATCATGCCTCACCGTGTCCACCCCTTATGGTATAGCCCTTGGATCCCCGTCTTGTTCTTTATTTCGGCAATCGCCGCCGGTTTAATGGCGCTAGTGTTGGAGGGTTTTCTGGTCGAGCGATGGTTCGGCAGCCCGTTGAAGTTTGATCTGTTGGAGCGCCTGGGGAAAATCGCTGCCTTTGTTCTGATGCTCTATCTGGCGCTACGCCTCGGCGATTTATGGGCGCGTGGCATATTCCCTACCACCCTGGATGGCTCCTGGCAAAGTCTGTTATTCAGCGCCGAGATCTTGATCGGCGGCGTGTTTCCGTTAGCGCTGTTAGCCAGTCGTAAGATGCGCCAGACTCGTGAAGGCTTGTTGACCAGCGCCTTGCTCATCATTGCAGGGGTGGTCAGTCAGCGCATGTCACTCAGCCTGTTCGCCATGTGGCGCCCAACCGCTTACCTACCTTCACTCGCGGAAATCTTGATTGCTGTTGGCATCCCCGCCGCAGCGGCTTTGATCTATCTTTTCTTTGCCGAGAACCTGGCGGTGTTGGATGAAAAAGCTCCGCTCGCGGTTGCGCCTGCCCGCCCCCCGCTGGCCTGGCAGGCTGAGAACAGCTTCAACTGGGTGATCGCCCGCCGCAGCGGGCTGGCGGTGGTTGTCATCGCCGTTATGTTGGCTGTGTTGCCCATTCGAAGCGCCGCTGGCGGTGAGCTGCCGCCCAGTCCGGTACAGCCGGCCAGGGGTTGGAGAATTTTATGGATTGACGGCAATCGGGCGAATTATCAGGTTGAGTTTGCGCATACCGAGCATCAGGAACGGCTGGCGGAAGGGTTGGTTTCCTCGGATGAGGCATGTCAGACCTGCCACCACCTCAATCTGCCGCATGATGATGCAACCGCCTGCTGGCAGTGTCACCGCGATTATCTGCAGGCAGTCAATATCTTCGATCATGCCCGCCATCAACAGTTATTGGGCGGCAACGCTGCCTGCCAGGAATGTCACACGGGAGAACATACGCGCGCTTCGGCTGCCGACTGTCAGAAATGCCATGATACTATGTCGCCAAAAGATGGGCGGTCGGCGTTTAACTCGCTGGCGCCTGCTTATCTGGACGCTATGCATGGGCTGTGTCGGGAATGTCATGAGCAACAAGCTTCCATACAGAATCGGCCAGAATTGGCGCTCTGTAAGACCTGCCACAGCGGTCAAGAAAACCCCTCTAAGCTGCAAGCCGCTACCCGTGATGGTTGAGAAATGCCCTCAGAGAGAATTATGCTCTGCGGCTTTCCCTGAAAACAAGCATGTGTGACTAAAAGATCTGCGGGAGGTGCATGAACCCAATTATTTGAAAATCAATCGTTTCCCAAGTGGAAGGAGGCACTATGATGAAGACTATCGGATTTTGCACTCATTTTACTCAGACTGACGAATGGGCGTTCGATTATGCCCTCTCGCTGGCTCGCGCTCGCAACTGGAAATTGACCATTTGTCATTGGCTGCATTCGCCTTACAGCCTGCGGCGGGATATGGTTTATACTGACTTGAAGCGTACCAGTCAGGTTCAGCCCGTCACCCCGGCGCTGCTCACTACCCTTGAGTTGGAACTGCGGGAATGCTATGAATCGCAGTTAGGTGATTTTACCAATGTGGCTTTTAAGCTGTGCGAAGGGCATTATCAGGTCGAGCTGACGCGCTGCTTGCGTCAGAATCTGCTTGATTTAGTAGTAATGGGGTATCAGCAGACACCTGTGCTGGAAGATGTCTCTGTAGAACAGCCGCTGACAACTTTTGCTCAACACCTACCCTATCCCATGCTATTGGTTGGTCCGCAGCGCCCCGATCAATTCTGGCTCAACGCCCTAGCCCAAAATTTGCTAAGCGACCTGAACCTGCCGGAAGGGAGCTGGCAGATTTTAGATTCCGCCGCCGTGCATACTGGTTGATGAAGCGCTCGAAGGTTAAATCAGGCGCAAGGCAGTTCCGAAATGCCTTGCGCCTGGCTGGATCGGTTCACCAAGCAAACGAAGCTACGCTTCTTTTTCCTTTTCGCTCGCCTTTGCAGCCACCTCTTCGAGCATTCGCGTGGTCAAAGATTTAGGGCGTTCCAATGGCTGATTCAGGGCGCGCGCCCAGACCGCGTTGGCTGATACGCCCAGCGCCCGGCTGACGCCAAATAACACCGTATAGAACCCATAACCGCCGTGTTCGTCCGCGTCGCTCACGCCGAAGTGTTGTTGCAGCGATCCGCTGATCGCGTCCACGTTCGGCCACGGATTTTTAGCTTTTCCCTGTTCCACCAACACCTTTGGCACCACGTCATACACCATTGAAGCCAGTTTAAAGATCGGGTCCTCTGGGAAGTGTTTGCGCCCAAATTCAAGCTGTGCAGTAAAGCGTGGATCGGTCTTGCGCAGCACGGCGTGACCGTATCCGGGGATCACCTGTCCGCTTTCCAATGTTTCCCAGGCATAGCGGCGCAATTCCTCTGCCGAGGGGACATGACCGAATTTTTCATAAGCGTCCAATAGCCAGCTCAAGGCTTCCTGATTGGCGCGCCCGTGGAGGGGCCCCGCCAAGCCGTTCATGCCTGCCGAAGTCGCGTAATAGATGTCTGAAAGCGTTGAGCCAACCATGTGGGTGGCATGGGCGCTCACGTTGCCGCTCTCGTGGTCGGAGTGGATAATGAAATACAGCCGCATTAATTCTGCGTACAATGGATCATCCACGCCCATCATCGCAGCGAAATTGGCTCCATAATCCAGGTCGCTCCTGGGTTGAGGAATTTGACCGCCTCGATGTTTTAGATTGTAAATAAAGGCTGCGACGACTGGCAGACGTGCGGTGAGATTCAGGCTGTCCTCCAGCATCCAGATCCATTGTTCATCTTTTTTCATCCCCTCATCGTATTTGCGGCTGAATATCGATTCGGTTTGCATCGCCAGGATCGCCTGCGAAAAGAGTGTCATTGGCATGGCGTTGGGCGGCATCGCTTTGAGCGTATCGTACACATAATTCGGTACTTCGCTGCGCCGTTTCCACTCCTCTTCCACCTCCAGCGCTTCTTGCATGGAAGGAACCTCGCCCACGAGCAACAGATAATATAACCCGCCCACCAGTGGCATCTCTGCTCCAGGTAGCTTGGGTAGCTTTTCCAACACTTCAGGAATGGTGAAACCTCGCAGGCGGATGCCCTCTTCGGGATCTACGTATGAAATATCCGTCACCAAGCTCTTCACATCTCGCATCCCCCCATACACCTGGCTGATGGTCACCTCGCCCACCTTCACATGACCGCTCTCGGCGAGCAGCTTTTTTACCCGCTCCCTCCAGGCGGGGATTTGCGCAGACAATTTCTCTTTCAGGATCATGGCTCCTCCAAATGCTTATAATTTCAACTTCGCGATATTCTCCGCCACACCCGTTGCCGATTTTTGTAGTGCAGCTTGTTCCGATGGGCTGAGTTTATATTCAAGGATCTTTTCAACGCCTTGCCGCCCTAATTGCGCGGGTACGCCAAAGAAGATATCCTTCAGTCCATATTGACCATCCAGATAGGCTGCGCTGGGCACAATCAGGTGTTTATCTTTCAGGATTGCTTCTACCATCTGGGCGACGGCCGCCGCTGGCGCGTAATAGGCGCTGCCGGTCTTGAGCAGATTGACGATTTCCCCTCCACCTTTGCGCGTTCGTTCAACAATAGCTTCCAGGCGATCAGCCGGCAGGATCTCTTCCAAAGGAATGCCCGCCACGTTCGAGGCGCGGGTCAACGGCACCATCTCGTCGCCATGTCCGCCCAGCACATAGCAGTGAATATTCTCCACGCTCACCCCCAGTTCCATCGCTACAAAGGCTCGCATGCGCGCCGAGTCCAGCACCCCCGCTTGCCCCACCACACGCTGCGGCTCTACGCCGGTCACTTTCATCGTAAGATAAGCCATCACATCCAGAGGGTTGGTCAGCACAACAAAAATTGCGTTTGGCGAGCGGGCGATGGTCTCTTCGGCCGCTTTGCGCACAATATCGGCGTTGGCGAAGAGCAAATCGTCGCGGCTCATGCCAGGTTTGCGCGGCAAGCCGGCGGTGATAATTACAATATCCGAACCGGCGGTATCCGCATAATCATTGCTCCCCACCACGCGAATATCTTTGCCAATCACGGGCATGGCTTCTTGCAAGTCTAGCGCCTTTCCCTGGGGCATCCCCTCTACAACATCCACCAGTACAATGTCGCCGATTTCTTTTTCTGCCAGCCAATGGGCGGTAGTGGAGCCGGTCATCCCGGCCCCAATAATTGAGATTTTGTTGCGCATCGTTAGTCTCTCCTGTGACAGTGTGAAAAAATCCCCCGACCTGCATCAACAGGTCAGGGGATTGAATTAAATTTTCTCAGCCGCGACTTCCTCCGCTACAAGGTCGCCGCGCTTGCTCTTCTCATCCACTCTTCCGCTCTCTGCCTCGGCGGAAATCTCATCCAAGAAATGGTTGGCTTGAATGGCGGCGGCTGCGCCCATTCCCGCCGAAGTGATCACCTGCCGGTAGTGTGGATCGGCCACTTCACCCGCCGCGAATACGCCAGGGATGTTGGTGCGCATGAGCTTGTCTGTGATAAGGTAACCGTTGGCGTCCATTTCGAGTTGACCGACAAACAATTGCGTGTTGGGCGTGTGGCCGATGAAAATGAAGACGCCGTCAATTGGCTGCTCCTTTTCCTCGCCGGTAATTACATTCTTGATGCGCACAGCTTGCACCGCCTCTTTGCCGATGATCTCGGTGAGCACGCTGTTGAGCAGATATTTGATTTTTGGGTTTTCGGCGGCGCGCTTCTGAAGCACTGCGCCAGCGCGGAATTCATCGCGGCGGTGGACGATGGTCACGCTTTTGGCATAGCGGGTGAGAAATAGCCCCTCTTCCAGCGCGCTATCTCCGCCACCTACCACAATCACCTCTTTATCTTTGAAAAACCAACCGTCGCAGGTGGCGCAGTAAGATACGCCGCGCCCGGTGAGCTCCTTTTCGCCGGGGATATTCAGATGGCGCGGCGTCGCACCTGTGGTGATGATTAAAGAATCCGCCAGATAGGTTGTGTTGTATGTGCGCACGCGGAACGGGCGCTGCGAAAGATCCACTTCCGTGGCGGTGTCGAATTCCACGCGGGCGCCGAAACGCTCCGCCTGTTTTTGGAATAGCTCAACCAGTTGTACGCCGCCGACGCCCTCAGGAAATCCAGGGTAATTCTCAACTGTGTAAGTAAGAGATACCTGTCCGCCGTGCTCTAAACCGCTGAGCACCACCGGCTCTAAATCTGCGCGGGCAGCGTACAGCGCCGCCGTCAGTCCCGCCGGCCCAGAGCCGAGAATTAATACCTTAACACGCGTTTCTTCCTGGCCATCGGCAGATGAGCTGGAAAGATTGGTCAGGTTTAAATCCATCATGGGTTTGTGTCCTCTATCCTTGCATAGGTTTTCTGGCAGAGGAAGCAGACGCGAGCCGCGCCTCAAACCAGAGTCTATTTTATCAGATGCAGGATAACGGCCAAAAGTTACATAGGTTCTCTTAATAATGCGTAAGCGATTAGGAGCCAGAGCGTCTGCCCGGCCTCAAGCGACATAATCCAGCCACTCTGCCGAGCGTTGACTTTCGCCGTGAATGGCAGCCGTGAAAGCTTCAGAAAGGGCGCGGGTGATCGGCCCTGGTTTGCCTTCGCCTATCTTGCGCGTGTCAATGGCGCGCACGCCCACGATCTCGGCTGCCGTGCCGCTGATAAAGACTTCCTCGGCAATATAAAGCTGATCGCGGGTAATCGTGGCTTCGCGCGTCGGGATGCCCAGGTCGGCTGCCAGCGCCAGGATCGAATCGCGGGTGATACCTTCCAACACGGTGGATAGCGGCGGTGTATAGAGCGTCCCGCGGCGAACCATGAACAGGTTCTCGCCGGTGCATTCGGCAACAAACCCGTTCGGGTCCAGGATCACTGCTTCGTCGTAGCCGGAACGCAGCGCCAGGGTCTTCACCAGCAGCGAGTTGACATAATTACCTGCCGCCTTGGACTTGGTCATATGGATATTCGGGTGCAGACGGGTGAAAGACGAAACCATCATGTTCACGCCGGTTATCTTGGCTTCCTCGCCCAGATAGGGACCCCATTCCCAGGCGGCGATGCCCACGCAAGGTCTGGAGTTATCCAGGTTCAAGCCCAATGGCCCTTTCAGGTACATCAGCGGGCGAATATAGCATTCGCTGAAATGGTTGATCTTTATGGTCTCGAAAACGGCCTGACGCAGCGTTTCGACGCTGTAGGGAAAGTCCTGGATACCTAGAATATGGATCGACTCGACAAAGCGCTGCAAATGCTCTCGCAGGCGGAAAACCGCTGGACCGCGTCGCGTCTGGTAACAACGAATGCCCTCGAAGACGGCCACGCCGTAATGTAAAGAAGGCGAGAGAAAGTGGACGGTTGCCTGTTCAAAAGGTTTGAATTCGCCGTCCATCCAGATCAGGTCGGATTTCATAAACGCCCTCGTTTTTACATGGCCGGCCCGGCGGCGACCACTGATTTCGAAACGCCGCCGGCGAATTGCTCGAAATTTTCGCGGAATTTCTCCACCAACAGGCGCGCCTGGCGGTCGTAGGCTTCACCGTCGGTCCAGGTGCGCTTCGGATCCAACACTTCGTCCGGCACATCTGGAACATGCTCAGGCACTTCCAGGCCGAAGAATGGGTCAGTGCGAAAGGCGACGCCCTCCAGCGCGTTGGTCAATGCCGCGCGGATCATGGCGCGCGTGTATGGGATTTTGATGCGCTCGCCCACTCCATAGGGCCCCCCAGTCCAGCCGGTGTTGATCAGCCATACTTTCGAGCCATGTCTGGCAATTTTCTCGCCCAGTAAATCGGCGTACACCGAGGGGTAGAGCGGCAGGAAAGGCGCTCCAAAACAAGTGGAGAAGGTGGTTTGCGGTTCTTTCACGCCCTTTTCTGTGCCTGCCAGCTTGGAGGTGTAGCCGGAGAGGAAATAGTACATGGCTTGCTCAGCGTTCAGGCGGGCGATAGGCGGCAGCACGCCGAAGGCGTCGGCGGTGAGGAAAAAGATGTTAGCCGGATGTCCGCCGCGCCCGGAGGGAACGATGTTATCCAGGAAACCGATCGGGTAAGCGGCGCGGGTGTTTTCGGTGAGGCTGTCATCATCGAAGTTGACGCGCCGGGTATTGTGGTCTATGGTGACGTTTTCCAGCACCGTGCCAAAACGGCGCGTGGCTTTCCAGATCAGCGGTTCGTATTCCTGGCGCAGATGGATCGTCTTGGCGTAGCAGCCGCCCTCAAAGTTGAACACCCCGTCATCGCCCCAGCCGTGTTCGTCGTCGCCAATCAGCGAGCGTTCCGGGTCCGAAGATAGCGTGGTTTTTCCTGTACCAGACAGACCAAAAAACAATGCTGTGTCGCCGTTCTTACCTACGTTTGCCGAGCAGTGCATCGAAAGCACGCCCTTGAGCGGCAGAAGATAGTTGAGCGTGGTGAAGATGGATTTCTTGATCTCGCCTGCGTAGCTGGTGCCTCCGATCAGGATCAAGCGCCGTTCCAGGTTGAGGATAATGAACACTTCAGAATTGGTGCCGTCTTCTTCCGGATCGGCGTGAAAACCTGGCGCTTGAATAATGGTGAACTCCGGCACATGGGCAGGCAATTGATCCGGCGGCACACGGATGAATAAGTTGCGGGCGAATAGGCTGTGCCAGGCGCTCTCGGTGATGACGCGAATAGGCAGGCGATGATCGGGGTGGGCGACGGCGGTGGTGTCTTGAACAAACACATCCCGTCCCTGAAAATAAGAGCGCATACGCGTATAGAGATGATCAAAGGCCCGTGGTTCAAACTCTTTATTTACCTTACCCCACCAGATCTGGTCATGATCCTCCTGGCAGCAAACGATGAACTTATCGTTGGGTGAGCGTCCGGTATGATTACCGGTGCGTACTACCACCGCACCCTCGTGCGCCAGCACGCCCTCCCGCCGGGCGACGATGCGCTCGACCAGGGCCGGCGTGGTCAGATTCCAGTAGGACATATTTAAATTCCGCAGTCCTTGCTGATCCAATCCGTATTGGCTGGGGATACCCATCACGTTTCCTGTCATTGGCGACCTCCGTAAGTTAAATGAGCTGGATAGGGAACTAATGAAAGCGTTTGTAAATTCTCCCCGCCGCTGCCGGGCGGAGTAAAAGTGGAAAAGGAAGGTTTTTGGGCGGCTGAGCCGCCTGAAAACCGCCAAATCTCCCTTCGTTCATGCACCCAGAAGCTGCCCGGATGCCTCCCTCCAGCCAGATTATAATTCATGCCTGGGGTGGCGGCAAAGAATTCTCAGCGGCTTTTTACCCCCAAATTGCCGGCCTTATGAGCGCCCCTCGCCGTTTATTTGATCAACAATCCGGTTACCCATAAAATGAGCATACCGGTCATGACCCCTGAAAACACCGTCAGCGGCGCCGATTTGTAGGCAGCGTCTTTCTGTATGAGCTTGGCGATCTCATAGACGACTTCGAACACTGCCCCTGCGCCAATCGCCAGGAATAACACCGCTAAAGTGGGAGAGGGCGCGAAGCCTCCCATCCATGCGCCGATGATCGCCGGCGCGCCGCCGATCAAACCCATCAGCGCCAGGTGGCGGATGCCCGGTCGGTCGCGTAGCACCGGGGCGATGATCCCTAAGCCTTCGGTAATATTTTGG
Organism: Anaerolinea thermophila; assembly: GCA_020724505.1. GTDB lineage: Bacteria > Chloroflexota > Anaerolineae > Anaerolineales > UBA4823 > RBG-16-57-11. The sequence continues at coordinate 3,074 of DYGV01000123.1, read as the reverse complement.
ATGATAAATCCAACCACCAGGAACGCTCCCAAGGCGATCTCGCCCACGTTGTAAGCCGCGCCGATTGCCAGCCCTTCGCCCAGATTATGTAAACCAATGCCGGTGGCGATCATATAAGCCAGCGACAACCGTTGAGACGCCTCGCTGCGCCCACCAGCAGCCTGGCGTTTTGAAATCACGTCCAGTAGGAAGAACGTCCCAATTGCGCCGATGCCGATCAGCCCGTTTCCCTGCAGTGGCCGCGGCGTCGCTGCTGCCTGCTCCAACGCTTCGGTTAACGTGTCTAAACCCAGAAAAACCAGCAACCCTGCCGTCACCGCCAGCAGGAAGATCATCCAGCGCCGACCGAGCTGTCGCAGCGCCGGGAACCAGAACAGACCCAAATAAACCGGTATTACCCCTACATAAAATCCAATCAAGGTGAAGCTTAGCAGGGTTTTGGCGTCTGGTTTTGGCGTCTCGAAAGCCACCGGGATGCTCACATCGAAGGGGATTCCGCTGCTGGTGAACAACCGAATCGCATACGCCTCTCCATAAGACCAGTGATAATCGAGATAGATGGTTGTGGTGCGCATGCGGGGGATGGTTGCGCCATTGGAAGTCGTATAGGGCCAAACCGCGTTGTTGACGATCACCTGGGCGATCGTGACTGCTTTCGGGCTGGCGTTGCGCGCTGTAATCTCTATCCTGCCAGGATATAGCCTAACCCGCTCGATGGTCAATGCTTCCACTGGGGCGGGAGAAGTCAACTCCAGACCGCCGCCGGTAGCCAGAAACAATGCAATGATCCCACCCAAGATCACCAACGGCAACGCGAGCCAAATCGCCGTGCTCCAGTTTTGCTGTTTTTCTCCGCTTGTAGCAGCCGTTCGTTCAGCCATTGTTTTCCTCCTAGGGGACAACTTCAAAATTGCCCGTCCAGCCCAGCTCGGCGAATTCCGTGTTGTGAGCGTGGAACATATAGGATCCCGGATACTTGTAGGAAAATTCCAGGATGCCGCGCTGCGCCTGCGTCTGCATGATGGTGTCCGTGTACTCGCTGGGGGTTAAGCTGGTCCCCGTGGGGTAATAGTGGAAAAAATTCGCATGTAAATGGAAGCTGTTGATCAGGTCAAATTCCAGGGTGTTCACCAGATAAATCCGTACCTTTTCCCCCACTTTGATCTGGATCGGGTGTAGCTGGTAGTGGAAAGGTATAGCGTTCACCGCGTAGAAATCGTTTTCGTCGTCGAAATCCACATCGAAGCCGCTCATCACCATGACGAACTCACGGTCAACCGGTGGGCGACCTCCCTTCGGGTCAATGATGAACGCTCCGTACAATCCTTTCGCAATGTGCCTGGCCAGCGGCGCGGCGTGGCAGTGATAGAGATGCACGCCAAACGGCTCGGCTTCAAACTCGTAGGTAAAACTTTCTCCGGGGTTGATCATCCCCGGGGTTCCGGGAACGCCGTCCATTTGGGCGCTGTGGATGCCGTGGAAGTGCATGGAATGAGGATGGCTGCTGCCGTTGCGGAAATGAATGCGGATTAAGTCGCCCTCCGTGCAGCGAATGGTCGGCCCGGGGATGCGCCCGTTGTATGTCCAGGCTGGATACACAATGCCCGGCGCAACCTCGATCTCTTTATTAATGGCGTAAATGTCATATTCCCGCAGCGTTTGCCCATTCTCCAATATTGACGTCTTGCCATAATCAAAATCCGTGAGGATGTCGCTGGGGTTGAACCCATTCTTCGTATGATCCACTTCCCCCACCGCCATTGCCATGGCGTCGTTGCTGTGATTCATTGGGTGCGTAGGCGTCGCCTGCGCCTTTCCGCTGGCGCGTTGGAGGATCGCTGCGCCGGCGGTTCCAAGCAACGTCAGCGCACCGGCGCGTAGAAAATCTCTTCTGGACAAACTTTGTTTCATAGTATCTCTGGCTTTAAGGCTTTTAGTCAACTTCAATCTGTGTAAAAGATAGAATTAGGATAAACTAAATCTCATTTTAGTTAAGATTGATGAATATGTCAAGAATGAATTTAGACACAAACGGTATGATTTTGAATGTTCGTTAGAATGTCCAGCAGAGTCCATCTCCGACCCTACACCGGGTAATGCGAGACTCGTCTTGTACAACCCTGCGCTGCGTATCGCGGGATTCATCCTGTATAAATCATTGGAATTGCCAGATATTATGGATAAATTGAGCTTTGCTTACCCCCTAAAAAGGCGCTATTGCCTATGGCATGCCCTTCAGGTAACGGTTAAAAAACTGGATAGTGCGGAACATTGCGTCGCTAAAGGAGTTCGACAAGTTATGATTATCCCCCTCGTATAAATAAAGCTCCACCGTTTTTCCCGCTTCCAACATCTGCTCATAGAGAATTTCGGACAGCGCCGGTGGAACGCTTTCATCCGCCGTCCCGTGATGCAGTTGGATTGGTCCCGAAATATCTTCCAGAAAGGCGTTTGCCGAGACTCCGTTCCAAAACTCCGGGTTCTCTTCTGGCGTCCCATATTCCTCCGCCCATGCCCAACGCCAGCTCCGCCCAAAAGCTGGCACCGGCGTAGCGGTTTCCGCGCCGCGCCGTCGCCAACGGTTGAGCAGGTCTTCGTAAGAACCCACTACCCCTGCCCAAATCACGCCCGCCTTGATGTCCGGTGAAATGACCATTGCTCGCAGAGTCAGAAAGCCACCCATCGAATGCCCCCACATGCCGATCCTTTGAGGGTCCACCACTGGGAAGCGCTTCAAAGACGCTACCGCATTCAATACATCTGCCGTGTAACCGGGGTCGCCATAGGCTCCGCGTGCTTCGCCTTCTGAACGGTCATGGCCGCGATAATCTATGCGGAAGACCACATATCCGCTGCGTGCCAGCGAGTCCACATAAGCGATATAACGTTCGGTGGTGCGGTACACGCTTGGCGGGATATACCCATGATTGAACACAATCGCCGGCCAGCCGTTCGGCGGTGTTTCGCCATCTGGCACGGTGAGCAAGCCGTATATCGTCAGCCCCTCCGATTCATACGAAGCGTAGAAGCGGCTGTAATTCGCCCCGCGCTCGAGCTGCTCGTGCAGCACGATG
>DYGV01000122.1 GCA_020724505.1 Anaerolinea thermophila | reverse complement strand
GGCTGCCACCAGCGCCAGGGTTGACTTACCTGCACCGTTATCACCCACCAGGGCTACAAATTCACCCGCATAGAAAGTGAGTTGGATGTCTCGGATCACTGCCTGTCCATTGAAACCTGCGGTAACCTTCTCCAAAATGAGCAGCGGTTCAGCATTAGCGACAGGGCGCCCATTGGATTGGATCAGTGTTTCCCACGAAACTGACGGTTCTTCAGTGGGACGGCGCAAGCCCAACCGTTGACGGGATTCACGGTCCGACAAAACAACCTGGGGTGAACCATCGGCGAAGATGCGCCCGTTATCCATCAGAATCACCCTCTCCGCCAGTTGAGCAGCTTCCGCCAGGCGATGTTCGATCAGGATGATCGTAATCCCGTGTTCGGCTCGCAACCGAGTCAGCGTCTCGATTACCCGGCGAGTATTGGGGACATCCAGAGATGCAGTTGGCTCGTCCAGTACCAGCAATCGGGTGCGCATGGCCAGAGCGGCGGCAATTGCCAGACATTGTTTCTGACCTCCCGATAGTGTAAGGGGTCTCTCGTGGCGCAGGTTGTATAGCCCTGTCGTGTGGAGCGCCCATTCGGCGCGCTGCTGCACTTCCTTTTCGTCCAGCCCAAGGTTGCGCAAGCCAAAGGCAACCTCATCTTCCACCCGTAAATGAAAGAGCTGAGATGCCGGGCGCTGGAATACGATGCCCACCCGCTGAGCGATTTCTGGGATTGGTTGAGTCAGAATGTTTAACCCGGCTACGCAGATTTGCCCCTGAATTTGGGCGGGGATAGCATGTGGGATTAAACCGCACAGGACGCGCGCCAGTGTGCTTTTCCCGCACCCCGAAGGCCCCGTGATTAGCACACATTCGCCGTCAGAGACGTCGAATGAAATATCCTGGAGCGCGGGGGTCGCGCCGTAATGTACCGTTAAATGCCGGAGCTGGATCATGATTGTCCTTGCCCTCCGATATACATTACCTCGCCCCATGGCCAACGTTCACGGGCAGCCCCCAACAAGGACGGGCGCGCTACAACGCAACCCAGGCGGTAACGACGCTCATCCACGGTCTTTAATCCCGCGATCAGTCCCTTTTCATCCAGTAGCTCCAATGGTCCCAATTCATCCAGGATCAACAAATCGTTATCTTGGATCTGCTCCAGAATGCGATTCCCCCAGCAGAGGACCTCGGCATCGAAGCGCCAGTTTGCCGTTTGTACAGCGAGTCGCTCATCCGCCCTCTCTTCAATGCGTCTCTCTGCCAGGCGACGGCGTTCACCTGTAGCGATGTCCAGTAAATCAATTGAAATCTTGCGGCCATCTCGGAAAACGGGAGGAGACAGCAATCCAACCGGTTGCAACCCCAATTGGCGCGCCAGGCGAGTTAGATTCATGCACCAGGAGGTTTTACCTGCGCCGCGTTGCCCGGTGATCAATACTAGACGATTCGTTGGCTCTTCACGTATAAACAAATTCGCCAGGAGCATACCTGGCGAGCAATATTGAAATTGCACTCGATATGTCTCCTTTCCAATTCCTCTCGGCATGCGCCGGGATTCGGGAGGCAAGAACGTTTCCCTTCTTGCCCTAAACCCATTCAACAGAACTGTTAAGCGGGCTCCCTGATGGATGTTCAGGGATCGGCCTGTTTTGCCATCGCCGAGGTGATCGGCATTAGGCTTTCGGCTCGGAGGCGATATTCAATTTTCTAAAGGGCAATTTTCCTGAATATCAGTTCTGTGGATTTTCGCTTTTTCTTTCCTTCTCAGGCTCGGATGAATCGTCCTGCTCTCTGGTGGCTTTGCGGAATTCACTAATTGCACGCCCGAAATCTTGTCCCAGGCGGCCAATCCGTCCAACTCCGAATAAGATGATCACGATCACCAGGATAATAATCAGTTCGGTTGTACCCAGGTTGAATGGCATGTTATCTCCTAACTATCTAAAACCACAAACGCCAGTTCTTCAATGGCTAAAAATGATTGTAGTCAGGGTAGAAAAACTGGAGAACAAGCTCAAACCTGGTTTCTACCCCAGGTATTCACCTGGGGTAAGGATATTAAAGGCCAAGCTTGCTCTCCAGAGATGCTCGATAAGTTTTTAGGCTCCTAGATCTTTCGCCTTCATCGGGGATGTTCATCGCCTCATCCACCACATGAATTGTCTCTTTACCGGCCTCCACAAAGCAGAAGCGCGCCGTATCTGCATCCGACTTGCTATAGAAACCGAACTTCTCCCGGAGATTTATGGAATACTCCAGCGAGTCGATAATCCATTTGGCTATCGCTTCTCTGTCGAGGAACTTGGTTTCATAAGAGATCCATTGATGCCATGATGGAAGCGACATCCCTTTTACATAGTCTTCAAAGTTCTTAAATATCAACCGATAACCGTAACTCGTTGTTCGATCAAAAGCGAGGGAACCCGGGTCAAGCAAGATCATTGGCCCAAATGCGTAATCCACAGGGGCGTTCCCCTTCAAATTCATCATGCAAATTTGTTCCCATTCTTCCCAGGTGCTTTGGATCGTTTCAGGGGTGTCGTTTCCCAGAGCTATCATCGAAAAGATCCCCAGAGAGACGCCGTACTTTTTACATAATTCAATGGTTCTCAACAACCCCTCGTTGGTATATTTCCTCCCCTGGGCTCCCCGCACATAATCTACCCCCGATTCTGGGGATATGGTGAGAACAATGGGAACATTTATCTTCGCCAACTCCTTTATATACTCCTCGTCTGCGGGGCCAAAAAGCTCCATCGTGAGCTGGCGTAGTTGAATTTTTTCCTTCTGCAGCGTCGTCAACAACTTGCGCCAGTATTCCTCGCCTCCCATTCGGGCATCTTGAAAGAGAAACACCAGTTGAACGCCTTGTTGACTGAGTTTTCGCAGATCCTCGGCTATTTTTTCGGGGCTTCTAAAAGCTGGGCGCGTTCTTCCCAAATAGGTCCTATAACTGTATGCTGAGCCCCCACATGTGACGCAATTGTGGAGGCAACCTCGGCAAATCGGAACCACCCAACTGGGCAACATGCCAGGTGTGAAAATAGCTCTCTTTGGCTCCAGCAAATCCAACCGAGTGAACTCGAATTCATCCAGGTCTTCGCATGGCTTCATCAGCGGCGTACTGATAATGTCGCCAGCGCCGTCCCGGAAAGTCAGGTTTGGCGACTTCCCCAATCCCTCCTGTTGCTCCAAGGCTTGCATGAGCGCCAGGAAGGGCTTTTCAGCCTCGCCGCGCAGGACCGCATCTACGAAATCGACTTTTCGAACGATTTCTTCATGAAAAACGGAAGCCGTTAGCCCGCCAAGCAACACTACTGCATCTGGGTGTAGTTTCTTGCACAATCGAGCAATTTCGATGGCTCCCTGAGAGTGGACACACCAATGCAGACCGACTGCGAACACCTTCGCCGAGAGATCGCCGATATATCTCTCCACGTCAAAATCCGCGCTGAAGATCATCCGCTCGGCAATATTGTCCACCCGCGCATGATACCCGTTCCGGGAGAGATAATCGGCAATGCTAAGCATTCCAACAGGTGGCATGATGAACTGCTCTGTGCTGCCGCCTACGGTATACGCGATGGGACCTGGAAATATGGCTTTTTTCCGAAAGTCATAAATCGCTGGTGGATGGATCAAGATGACATCATAGGGCGTCATTTTTTCAAGCCCCACGTTTCGGTCCACCAATGATTGGGTTATAGAGTAAAGCTAAAACCAGACACAATAACCCGGCAACATAAATGAGATAATAGCCTGGCAGGAGGCGAGTATCTACATAAGTGATGAACGGATCCCCCAGGTCTATAAAGACATGCCCTTGTAGAGGGATGTTCATCCCGGCTTTCAGTTTCATCGAAGCGTAACCCGCGGCGACGATGCCGGCAATGATGTATGATAAACCAACGCCTGCGATAAGGAACTGAGCCAACTCTATTTTGAGCTTCCCCAGGCCAATGTATTTTCCTCGCACCCATGCACCCACCAGAAGAGCAAGCATACAAAGTGCGAGGTAAGTCCACATAAATGGAGAAAGCCAGGCGGGCATATCAGCACCCTTGACTAATATAGAGAAACTGCCCATACGCTCATCCATTTCCAGACCCCAGGGGCGAATATGGACCATCTCTTTCCCAAGCGCTTCGATATCTATGGTCCACCAGGGCTGAAACCATGATACAAGCATCACGCCCGCGGCGACCACAACCAAAAGACGAAATAGCCAGACCCTTGCGTTGTTCACTTGCGGTTTCGTTGTTTCTGTCATCGTTTCTACTTCCTTCATCGTTTTCTTACATTCTAATTCAATTCATTTCGATGAGTGAGGGTTCGGTAACCTCCGAACCCTCACTTTTCAAACTCAGTTCCTCATACCCGTTATTCCAGCGGTATGTCTCCCAGGCCGATATCTTTTTCGGCGTTGATGTCGGCGATGGTCTTGGTCTTTCCGGCTGCTTCGATCTTCAGCGTGTAAACGCCGGGCTGCAAGTCTTTGAACCAGAAGTCGCCCCAGTGATTGGTTTCTTGGGTAAATGTTCCCCCGTCACCGGTCAAGGTGCAGGAGGCGCCAATCACCACCTCATTGGCTTTCGGATCATAGACCGTACCGGCGATGAAGCGCTTGTTGGGCAAGCCGAAGTAAGCAACCCGGGTTTTGACACCAAACTCAGGATGGAGCGTTTCTCCTGCACCAAACCGTTCGCTCAACTCGGACTCCTCGCCGAAGATGAGCGCTCCTGTTGGGCAGACATCCACACATCTGGGTTCCTTCCATCCTTTGTCCAGCAGGTGGGCGCAGCCGGTGCATTTCTGAGCAATGTGAAGGGTTTCGTTGAAGTAGATGACGCCATACGGGCAGGCATCCAGACAATTCATGCACCCGGAGCACTTCTTTGGGTCAATCACCACCAGCCCGTCCTCCCGCTTGTAAATGCCGCCTTCCACAGGACAGGCAGCCATGCAGGGGGCGTCCTCGCAGTGCTGGCACATCTGCGCCACATAGGTCATCTTCACATGTGGAACGTTACCCCGAACATACTCGTGCAGTTTCATCCAGAACTGACCAGTCTCGGGCTGAGGTTTGGCATATGGGCTCCAATCGTTCCCGCAGTGTTCATCCTTGCAGGCGATCTGGCAGTTGTAACACCCATTGCACCTCGTGGTATCTACGATAAAGACCTTCATAGTTCACCTCCTTCGACCCAACTACTGAACCGCAGCCCGCTGGCAGGGTCGTATTCCCTGGCGAACGCTTCAGGATATTTCTCCTTCAGGGCAAAGATGTCAACCTTCTTAACCTCAACCAGGAAACCGCTGCCCACCTGTCCACCACAGTTCTTGGATAGCGTCTTCTCCGGGCAGATGAGGTTGTTTGCGCCGCCGCGATCAATCCATTCGCTCTGGGGCAGGTTGGGATCGTCAACGATTGGGTCCACCCTGGCGCCGTGATCCTGATAGGCGACTCCGGGTCGGATCCTCTCGGTCACATAGGCGCCGCCAAGTACCATGCCTCGCTCATTGTACATGCCGATGATGTCTCCGTTCTTGATGCCTCTCTTTTCGGCTTCGGACGGATGGATCCAGATCGGCTCGTACATATACCCATCGGGTCCCTTAATCTTGCAGGTGGGGATTTCCCTCAACCACGGGATGTCATCATGCTCCGCATGGACTCGCCACCGACCGTGGTTGGACTGGCAGAGCAAAGGATACTTCTTGGCTCGCTCGCCGAGCGGGTTATCCTGGTGAGTTTCGCCTTCGGGGATCCAGTGCGGGACGGGCGGCCTCTCTTTGTCATCCGGGAAGTTCTCTTTGATAAAGGTGGATTCATACTCCAAGAGGCCGGTGGGGGTCTTCAAGGGGTTGGCCACTGGATCTTCGTAGAAACCTCTCGCGCCCGGTTTATCTTCTAGTTTCTTCTTCCAATCCGGGTCGAACGGCAGGGCAAGGAATTCCTTCTTCTTGAACTCCTCCCAGGTCATGCCGGTTTTCTTCTCGATCTCCCGCGTGTCCCAGGCGTACTTCATCCAGTCTTCAACGGACCTGCCCCAGGTGTACTTTTCTTCCAGGCCCAGCTTCTTAGCGATCTCCAAAGAGACTTCGTAGTCGGTCTTGGCTTCGCCAACCGGGGCGATGCAGTTATTGACCAGCCATACATCGCCGCCGCCAGCGCTGATGTCATATTCCTCATAGCGCGTGGTGGTCGGCAGGATGATATCGGAGTACAGCGTGTCATTCTCCATCCAGGGGTGTTCGGTTAAGACGAACTCGATCTTTGGATCTCTCAGCGCCTGGATATACTTGTTGCCGCCATTCCAGCAGGTCGTCCAGCACGGGGTGTCGGTCCAGATCATGTGGATCTCGGTGCCGCCCTGCTCTTTGGGGATTGGGTATGTGAATTCGCGCGCCTGGTCGGAGGCAGCCATCCAGGGCGAGCCGGTGCCACGCCATTTAATAGGCGGGTTGAGAATGGCTTCGTGGATATCCACCTTGCGGATGTATTGATGCGGGCGGAAATAATCCTGGGCGACTTCGTGCTCTTCCAACCCACGGGCGGGAGCAGGTTCTCCCTTGACCAGGGTGGTGTCAAAGGAAATGTTTCCTGCGCGCCCGGGTAAACCGCCGCCAACGCTATAGCGGTGGCGTCCCGGACCGCCCCAACCTTGCATCCCCTCCACGCAGGCCTGGATGCGGCACGGTTCGGTGGAGTAGGTGCCTCGCATCCCCGGACCCATAAAACCGACGATGGAGGTTTTCTTCTTGAACCAATTCCTTGCCAGGGCTCTGATCGTCCAGGCTGGCACGCCGCAGCGAGGGGCGGCCCATTCCGGCGTCTTGGGTCCTTCCGGATCCCCCTCTTCCTTGCCCAGCACATAGTCCGCAAACTTGTCGAAGCCGACCGTGTGAGTGGCTACGTATTCCTTGTCATAGGTGTCTTCGGTCAGCCAAACGTACGCTACTGCCAGGTACAGTGCGCCATCCTGGCAGGGCAGCACGGGGATCCATTTATCGCCATGGACTGCTGCAGCATAGTTCAGATCGGGAGTGATGTAAACCTGTTCGATCCCAATGTCCGAAAGCCAGTACATGACACGGCTGGCGAACTGTTGGTTAAATCCCCAGGTGGTGGTTTCCGGATCGGTGCTGATCAGCAGCATTTCGCAGTTTTGCGCAATGTCCCAGGTCACATTGGCTTGTGGCGCAGCGGTTCCCGTCGTTTCCCAGCCGTTGACGTGTTTTCCACCCCAATACCATCCTTCCCAGCTATCTGCGACGCGCACCTGCACCGTATAGCTGCTTTGCGGATCCGGCCCCATATGTCTCAGAAGCTGAGTCTGGCATCCGTGGGGGCCATGCACGACCTTGCCTTCGCCATGCCCATCGCCTTGCGCCAGGATGGCGAAATAACCGTACTTTTCCTGGATTCTCTTGATCTCACTGGCGATGATCGTTGTAGCTTCCTCCCAGGAAATCCGCTTATACTTGCTTTTGCCGCGGTTCTGCGGGTTTGTTTTCGCCGGGTCGCCGCCGGGTTCCCAGTCCACTCTCTTGAGTGGGTAGCGGATACGGTTAGGGGAGTAAACCCGCTTTTTGTAGCTCAGACCAAGCGGTGTGATTAACACCTTGTCGTAGGCCGGTTCGAGGGTCTTCCCGCGCACCTCGATCTTCCAGGGTTTCATGTACTCTGGACCGTAGCCCTCATCGGCGTAGTGAATCGGTCGGATGCGGACGATTTTGCCGTTCTTCACGTCTACGCGGGTTGGCATTCCGTCTCGGCCGAAGCCCATGGCGCTGGTGCCTCGGATGACCGATAGCTCCTCTTCAAACGCTGGTTCAAGCACCCCTTCTACGGTTTGGTACTTGATAACCTCTTTGACAATTTCTTTGGGCGCGGGCTCTCCCTCTTTAGGGGCAACCTCAACGCCTTCCTCTGTGGGTTTGGGCGTCAGTCCATAGGTGATCCCCGCGCCGGCTGCTGCGCCAACAGCCACTAAACCAGCGCTCTTGAGGAAATCTCGCCTCGAGAGTTTTTGCGTTCCTTCTCCCTTTTCCTTCTCTTCCATTTTTCACTACTCCTTTACTAAGATTTGCCGACGTGCTGTTGAAGCCGACAAACTCTAGTTTTGCCTATTGTGGCGTAGATTTACAACGCCTTGGCGAACTATCAATTGGGTGGGAAAAATTATGAGTATTCGCTACATAGGCTTTCTTCCTTTGCTCAATGAATAGGATCAATAAGCGCGTTTAGCGCCAGCTTCTTTTATTATTAAAGTGTAATGAGAGGCTAAAATTTGGGGAACAAGCCCAAACCTGGTTTGCACCCCAGGTAAAAACCTGGGGTGCAGATCGAAATGTAGAAGAAAATTTGAATGTTCTAGATAATCTTTTGTTGGATTGCGATTCGCACCAGGTCGGCCACTTTGTGCACATCCAATTTCCTCATTAGGTTCATTCGATGCCATTCGATTGTTTTTACGCTGAGGGAAAGGGCTGCTGCGATTTCCTGGTTAGAACAACCCGAAACAATCATTTTAAGGATTTCTCGCTCTCGGTGCGTTAAACGAGGGAACGCGCGAGTCGAGATCCTCGCCTGAGGTTCCACATTTCCCTCCTTCCTGATCGAATTATGAAGGTGGAACGCCTCGATACGCGACGCGCTTAAATATCCGTTGTGCCACTTTTAAATCTAACAGATTCGGTTGCCGCCTCCAACAGATAATCCCCCGATTTCTTACCCAGGTAATTACCTGGTGTGCCGGGCAACGATCAATTTTCAACCAGCCCGTGTTGCAAAGCGTAGCGCACCAGATCGGCAACGTTGTGAAGATCTAGCTTGCTCATCAGATTCGAGCGATGCCATTCTACTGTCTTGACGCTCAGCGAGAGCGCCACGGCGATCTGCGAGTTAGTCATGCCCTGTACGATAAGTTTCAAAATCTCGGTTTCCCTTTGCGTCAGTGAATCGGGGCTTATCTTGCCATTGTTCTGATGCTTCCCGCGCATCTCTTCGAGCACAATCGTGGAAACGCTTGGATGGAGGTATGTCCCTCCCTCAGAAACAGCCCGAATAGCATTGATAAGATCTTTCCCCATAGCTCGTTTGGGGATGTAGCCCGCGGCGCCGGCCTGAAGCAGTGGGACCACGTATTGGCGATCCTCATGCTGCGATAGGACGAGCACTCGCGTACATGGATAGCGTTGGCTGATCAAACGAGTCGTCTCCAGCCCATTCATGCCCTGCATTGCCACATCCATCAAGACCACCTTAGGCCGATATTTGCCCACCTGATCCAGCGCCTCTTCGCCGTTCTGAGCTTCGCCGACCACCTTTATATCCCCGTAATACCCCAACAAGGCGCGCAAGCCGGCTCGCAGAATGGCGTGATCATCAACCAGCAATACGCGTATTTCAGACATGCTCTTCTACACTTTCTGGGATAGGAACGCGAATGGTGATTCCCGTGCCTTCTCCCGGAGCCGTAACAATCTCGAATTCGCCGCCCAGCATGTGAACTCGTTCCTGCATGCCCTGCAAACCAAACCCTTTGCATTGTTTCTCTTCGCGAACCGTCGCCAGATCGAAACCCTCTCCATTGTCTGTCAGGCGCAACAGCAAATCTCTCCCGCTAAACCCCAGGCGTATGTCAACCTTTGAAGCATGAGAGTGGCGGATAATGTTCGTAAAAGCTTCCTGGATGATCCGAAACATGGCGGTTTCGATCGCCGGCGGCAAACGCCCTTCGATTCCATCTTCAGAGAGCTGCAAAACGATCCCGCATGGTTTCAATCGTTCTTCCGCATACGATAAAATGGCAGGTACTAACCCGAGATCGTCAAGTGATGAGGGGCGCAAATCGCTGATGAGGCGGTGAATTTCATCTAGCATTCCCTCTGCAATGCCCTTGACTTTTTCGAGATACTCTTTCGCCTTTGTGTCGTCTTCCTCCAACGCCAGGCCTACGGTATCGAAACCAACCATCAGCGCGGTCAGGCTTTGGCTGGTCTCGTCGTGCAACTCGCGCGCGATCCGGATGCGTTCGTCTTCATGGGCTGTGATCAGGTTATGGAGCAATTGCGCCCGCGCTTCTTCTTCGTGGATCATGGCTTCGTGGGCTTCTCTGCGTTCTTGCTCGCGTTTTTCAAGCGCTTCGCCCATTTGGTCAATTGTCTGAGCCAGTCCGCCCAACTCTCCCTTTCCATAATGCAGACGGGTGCGGTGGTTGAAGTTTCCGGCTGCGATCTCTTTCGTCGTTTTCACCATAGCTTTAATCTGGCGTAGAAAGAAAAGATCGCTGCAAATCCATGCCACCGTGAACGCCAGCGCTGCGACAATCCCTAGTGTAGCCAGGTTACGATACAACGTTTGGTTAACCTTTTCGAATGCGATTTCCTTGGGGATGCCAACCCGGATGTACACGTCAGCATCCGGAGCACTTGGCAGTGGAGCGTAGGCATAAAGTTCTGGAACGCCGTCTGGACCGATGGCTTCTACCGTGCCTTCTCTTTTGCTGTCCGTAATTGCCTGCGAAATTTGGGTCACAGGATCGGTCTGGCCGATCCATTTTTTAGATTCGGGGTAATAAGCCAGAATTATGCCGTTTCGGTCTCGCAGCGCAAAAGTGGCTTGAGGCGGCGTGGCTGCCTGAGCAAACCATTCCTCGAGCGAAGAGAGATCCAAGCCGGCGACGAGTACAGCTTGCACCTCTCTCCCCTCGTCAAGAATGGGGTAACCGAAACCAATGGACGGTCGTTTGGTAGTTGGGCTGATGATATAGTTGCCGATGGAAAATGCACGCGTTGTAGCCACGCGTTGGATGAAACCGTCGTCTGGCACCTTGCCTGTATAGTGAGATGAGATTGCGTCACAAAGAACGCTTCCATCCAAACTTACCTTGAGAATATTCGTATAGCGGGGGTTGTGTGCTTTAACGGTGGAAAGAAAAGCGCTGCAAGCCTCTATGTCCGGCTCACGGACGGCGGGCATCTGCGCCAGGGCAAAAAGCAGTTGGCGAGCGCCTTCAACCACCTCATTCTGATGATCGGCGGCAGCCTGGGCAATGCGCAGCGCCTCTTCCTCTGCCTGGATCACTGCAAACCGCCTCTGCTCTGAAGCATTATAAAGGACGAGGCCAAAAGCAGGTAATGTCGCTAAGAGGACGAGGAAGAATAATCGAAAGCGAAGACTGTCAATAATACTTGACACAATATTACTGTAGCATAAGTATATCGTCAATTCAAGAGGCAGCGACGAGGAGCAGCGTTCCCATCCCGGAGAAGTTTTTTTCCGATGGTTTACGATGCTGTTTCTTGAATGACACCGCTGAACGATCGTGAATCCATTAAAGACATTAAATTTGCCTAATCATAACAAAAGCTGCGTTTTCGCCCATAGCACCAAGTGGGTACTCTTGGATGGTACATAAGGATTCCTTTCGGGGTATCTATATGGGTATAGAAATCAGCAGTGTTCAGGCTTGAGGGCGAGTAGTAGGTTGTCAAACCCAAGTCCCTGCCTGCGCCGATAGGGGACTCGAAATGGCAAACTTCAAAGACCTTCGCTGCTGTCTCCTGGCAGGCTGCGTCTCAGCAGGCTCAGGGGTGCCCGTCTCTTGGAGTATAATGGGCGTGTTCGGCGGCGGACGCCGATCTATTCAGGACGTTGATCGCGAGCGAGATGCCAACCAGCCCACCGCATATTGACCTGACCATCAACACCGATCTGGCGCGTGCTATCCTGACCGGTTTCATCCGCAGCGAGATCACCCGTGTTGGTTTCAGCCGGGCAGTGATCGGGCTGTCCGGCGGTGTGGACTCGACCCTGTCTTGCTATCTGGCGGCGGAGGCGTTGGGAGCGCATAATGTATTGGCGGTGCGCATGCCCTATAAGACCTCCTCGCCTGACTCTCTGGAGCATGCCCAAATGGTGATTGACGCCCTGGGCGTGCAGTCGGCAACCATCCCGATCACCGGCATGGCAGATGCCTTTTTCGAGCAGACGCCAGACGCCAACGACGTGCGTCGCGGCAATGTCATGGCGCGGGCGCGCATGATTGTGCTGTACGATCAATCGGAGGCTTTTCGCGGTCTGGTGGTCGGCACAGGCAACAAAACCGAGATTTTGTTGGGTTACACCACGCTGTATGGCGACTCTGCCTGCGCCTTGAACCCCTTGGGTGACCTGTATAAGACCCAGGTGCGTCAATTGGCGCGGGCAATGGGCGTACCAGAAGCCATC
>DYGV01000121.1 GCA_020724505.1 Anaerolinea thermophila | reverse complement strand
CCTGGCGATTTTCCTGGGCTATTTTACCTTGCCGGTAGTGTTGATCGGGCTGGTCACTGTGATCTATATGATTTCTGACTTTGGTTTATATATGACGGTAAAAAAGCGTCAACAACGGGCGCGTCAAGAGCGCGAAGCTTTACTAAAGAGCTATTCGGAGCGCTCGGATTCTGAAGATTGAACCAGATGGTCGTGCAAGCTCCTCCTGCCTTTATCCGTTTAGACGGCGTCGAACCAGATGCGTTTGTCCTGCGATTACTGCCGGAAGAGGCGGCGCGTCAGTATTTGGCTGCGCCGCTATGGCTGGAGAAGAATGAGCTGGTGATTGCTTGCGCCGACGCTTGTGATCGGCAAAGATTACGCGAATTACAGGCTATTTGTCGCCGACCGGTACGCGCCTTCCAGGTCAGCTATTCAGAATTATGCGACGCGCTGGATCGTTTCTACCGCGGCGAGAGCAAGGAAGCACAGCGCCCGGGCTTGGAGCGCATCCTCTACTTGCTTGGCTATCTGGATGAGGCAGGCCTCGAACAATTACGGGGCTTACGGCAGAGCGCCCACATAACCACTGAGCAGGCAGCGCGCCGTCTTGGACTGACCGATGAGCAGGCGCTTGCCGAAGCTGTTGGCTTATTCTGGGGCTTACCGCATCTTCGCTCCTCTGGACTTGAGCCAACGCCTGAACTGGCAATATTGATCCCCTGGGAAGTGGCGCAGGAGCGCCGCGCCCTGCCGCTATGGTGGTTGAATGGCGTTCTGGTCGTAGGCGTGGCAGGAATCGAAGATGCGGAACGCTTGGCTGAATTGTCTCAAATTGCCGGGACGCCGGTACAGCCAATCGTTTGCCCGTATGATGTCTGGGACCGGTATTATCGAAAGATCTACCTGACAGGACAGTCAAACCCGGCGAAATACGATCAGGAAGCCTTGCACTGGCTGTTGAAGACGGGAAAACTCAGCGACCTGGATCTTCAAATCAGCCGCGCCGCCAGCCAGCAGACCCGTCGCTCGATTGCCTCGATCCTGATCGAAAAGGGGTTGATTTCGGACAACGATTGGCTGCGCGCCCTGTCGCACGCATCCAAAACGCCGATAGAAACCAGGATCATAGAGGACGCAGCGCTCGAATCCCTCATTCCGTTCAAAATTGCGCGCCGTTTTCGGATTGTCCCCCTGCGCAAAGAGGGCGACGGTCTGGTGGTGGGGATGTCTCAACCCAACCCAGAGGTAGTAAAACTGGTGCAAGCGCTTACCGGCTTGAAGGTATCGCCGCGGTTAATGCCGCGGGAGATTTTAGAAGCGCATTTGGCTCGTTTGTCAGATCAACCTACTCGTGAAGCGCTTCAAAGAATGCCGTCCCTGGACGAGATCCTTTTGCGCCTGGGGATCATCGCGCCGGAGCAAATAGAAAAAGTCTTCTCTAAAAGCCATGTCCCGGATCAAAAGCTGGGGATGCAACTGGTGGCCGATGGCTTGTTAGATGATGTGAGCCTGGCTGAAGCGCTCAGCCTGCAAACCGGCCTGCCTCACATTCGTTTGGATCATGTCCGCTTTGATGAGCAGCTTATTGCTACAATTCCTTCCCATCTGGCGCTTGAGCACAGCCTGTTGCCGATTTGGTCCGGTACGGACGAAGTGTGGCTGGCAGTTGCCGATCCATTGGATGTGGCTGGCTTGCGCGCAGCGGAACAAGCCTGCGGAAAACGCGTCCGCCCGTTGATCGCCCCACGTGCGGCTATCACTGCCGCATTAGAACGCTGGGTGGGAGTGCAAGCCGCCGGCCCGCTCTTTTCGCCTGCCCAGGCGTTGACCACTCGCCTAGTAGAGAATGGCTACATCACCCACACCCAGGCCACCCAGGCGCTGCGCGAATATGTGGAGCTGCACATGCCGTTGGATGAGGCGATCTGGCGCGCCAGTGGTCTGGATCAGGAACAACTTGTTCGGGCGTATTCTCGTCTCCTGGGCTTGCCCGTCCTTCGCCTGGACCTGGAAGAGCGCCTGGTTCAGGCCATTGACCCGTTGGGTAAGCCTATTGAGCGGCTGGTCATCCACGATCCAGTTGATATTTCCGCAGCGACGCTGATTGACCAAGAGATAGCTCATCAACTTTCCGCGCTGCCAGTGGCGTTTCAGGGGGATAAGCTGCGCGTCGCCTTTGCCAACCCGCTATATGAAGCTGCTCAGGCGGCGCTCGAAAGCCTGCTGAAGCGACAGATTGTTCCCGCCCTGGTCACGCGTCGAGAGTTGAAGGATGCCATTCAACGTCACCTGGGGCGACGGAATATCGGCGCTTATCTCTTGATGGATGGCCTGATCACCCGCGCCCAACTTAATGACGCGCTGGGGTATGCGCAGCGCACCGGTATTCGTCTTGGGCATGCTCTGGTTCACCGCGGTTACGTGACCTGGGAACAGGTCTATCACGCCCTTGCGGAACAGTCCGGTTTACCATTCTACGAGTTGCAAGAGGCGCAGATAGACCGGCAAATCGCGCAACGAATTGACCCGCAAACCGCGCGACGGAACGGGATTTTGCCCATCGGCAAACAGGATGGGCGTATTCTGTTGGCCGTTGTGGATCCGTTAGACAGCCAGGCGCTGGATTTTGCCCAAAAGACCCTGGGCGAACCCATCACCCCGGTGTTGGTCACCGAAAATGATCTGGATGCCGCCCTGGATCGCCTCTACAGCGACCATTATCTGGCGCGTTCTATTTCAGAGCTGTTGGAACGCTCGCCGCAGGATTCCGCCTACCGTGTTCTGAGCCGGGGCCAGAAGGTTGCTCTGCTGATCTTCCTGGTCGTTTCAGTAGCCTGGCTGCTTTTCGACTATGTGAGTTATTTGATCACCATCAACCTGATTTTCACGGCTTTCTATCTATCTTTTTCTACGTATAAGTTCTATCTGATCTACCGGGCGTTATCTCGCGATCTGGAAGTGCCGGTCACTGAAGAAGACCTTCGCGGGTTGGATGATCGCGATTTGCCAATCTATACCATCCTCATCCCGGTCTATCGTGAAGCCGAAGTGTTGGTGGAATTGCTTAACTCGTTGCGCAAGCTGGATTACCCACAGGCAAAACTGGATATTAAAATCTTGATGGAGGCGGATGACCAGGAGACGATCCAGGCTTTCTATCGTTGGAACCCCCCGTCCCATTTCCACGGCATCATTGTGCCTTATGGTCAACCGAAAACCAAGCCCAAAGCCTGCAATTATGGGTTGATCCACGCCCGGGGCGATTATGTGGTCATCTATGACGCGGAAGACCTGCCTGAACCGGACCAGTTAAAAAAGATCGTTGTCGCCTTCAGCAAAGCGCCGCCGGATGTGGTATGCATTCAGTCTAAGTTGAATTACTACAACCGCAATCAAAACCTGCTCACCCGCTGGTTCACTGTCGAATACTCGATGTGGTTCGACCTCTTCCTACCTGGGCTGGATGCCAGCGGCGCGCCGATCCCGCTGGGTGGCACTTCCAATCACTTCCGCCGTGAGGCGCTGATTGAAGTGGGCGCCTGGGACCCTTATAACGTCACGGAGGACGCCGATCTGGGCATCCGCCTGTATAAGCGCGGTTATAAGACAGCGATCGTTGATAGCACTACGTATGAAGAAGCCAATAGCCAGATCTACAACTGGATTCGCCAGCGCTCACGCTGGATCAAGGGCTACATCCAGACCTGGCTGGTTCACATGCGCGACCCCGTGAAGCTGATCCGCGAAATCGGTTTTAAAGCTTTCCTGGGCTTTCAGTTTGTGGTTGGCGGCACCTTCTTTGCCGCGCTGCTCAACCCCGTCTATTGGCTGCTGACCACTTTGTGGTTTTTAGTGCAATGGCAACTCATCCAAAAGATTTTCCCTGGCGTGATCTTCTACCTGGGCGCGATTTGTCTTTTTATCGGCAACTTCGCATTTACGTACATGAATGTCGCTGGCGCGTTGCGGCGCGGCTATTATGGCATGGTCAAGTACGCCTTGCTCTCCCCTCTCTATTGGGGGTTAGCCAGCATTGGCGCCTGGAAGGGCTTTGGGCAATTGCTTACCCGCCCGCACTTCTGGGAGAAGACCGAACATGGTCTTTTTGAAGGGGTTCCCGTCACCGAGGGCGTCAATATACCCCAACCCGATTCCGCAGAATGAAAACTCGCTGGCTCTCAGGTATCCTCCTCCTTGCGTTATTCACTTTAGCGCCGATGAAGGCGAACGGCCGGGCGTCGGCGCATGCTCTGCTCGAGCCGCAGACGCCGTTCGATATCAATATTCCCATCCTGGCTTATCACAAAATTGATCAGACTGCCCCCTCGGAATGGTATGTCACCGCGGATCAATTTGCGCGCCAGATGGATGTTTTGCAGGCTTATGGCTATCAGACCATCAGCCTGGATGATTACATGGATTACACCCAGGGTATTGGACAGCCGCCGGAGAAACCCATCATCCTGACTTTCGACGATGGCTTTCAAGGGCTGTTCGATTACGCCGCCCCGATCTTGAAAGAGCGGAACATGAGCGCCGCTTTCTTTATCATCACCGGAAAGGTGGCAGAAGCGGGGCAGCCGCGCCAGAACAACCAGGACTGGCAGCCTGCCGAACCGGAGGCTTATCATCTAATCTGGCCCGAAGTGGTCAGTCTATATGAGGATGGCTTCCCCATCGAGTCGCACACGGTGACCCATCCGGCCTTGACTGGCCTGAGTTCTGAGCAGCAGCAAGTTCAGCTCAATCAATCCCGCCAGGACATCCAGACCCACCTGCCGCAAAACCCCGCTCGCTTTTTCGCTTACCCTTATGGGAATGGGGCAGCAGATCCGACTGTGCGGGCCAACGTGCAGGCCGCCGGCTATTCCGCCGCGCTGGGTTTTGGCCCTAGCGACGGCCTGGCAAACCCCTCGACTTCTGATCTGTGGGCATTGCCTCGCCGCGCTATCAAACGAGATGTCACGCTAAATCTCAACCCGGCTGATCCCTATTGGTTTTTCATGCATCGCGTGGATCCGAATTTCCCCATCCCACTCATCTATAACGTCGGCGATTTTCGCGTCAAAGATTACGCCAATCGAGAGCGCACAGCGTTCTATTCTGGCGAGCCGATCACCGTCAGTTTGAGAGTCTCTAATTGGGGTAGCCCGGTTAACGTTGTTGGGTCGCTGGAATTGAGGCAAAACGGCCAGGTCGTCTATGACAGCCACGCCCAAACCCCTAGCCAGGATGTCAACCTGACGCCGTTGCCGTACGGCTCTGGCGCAGGCGATCTGAAATACTCGCTGACCGCTCCGCCGTCTGCTGCCATCTCCGAGCAAGTTTCCTACACGCTGCGCATAAAAGATCACACCTATTTATTGGGTTATTTCACTTCAGACCTTCTGCCTGCTTTCACCGTCCAGCCGTATCCCATCGAGGCGACCGCCGCTCCCTCGCCGTTGGCGCTCTACCCCAACCAGGAGAAGGACCTGACCTTCAGCGTTTCTTACACCGGCGCCGACGCAGAGCAGATGTATCTGACGGTGAGCTTCTCGAATGCCATTACGGTCACGGCGGCCTCGCCGGGCGGCGTTTGGACCTCTTACCCGGTAGGCAGCCTCGTCAAAGCCAATGGATGTTCTTCCCCCTGTTTAGTGACCAGCCATCCTATGTACGAAGCCGGCGAGCCTCTCTTTGGCGGCGGGGTGAAGAATTATACTTTGCGCCTGCGCCTCCTGCCCGGCGTCAGCAGCGGATTATGGCTGCGTTACCGCCTGACCATGCGCGTTCCAGGCAACCTGACCGGCGACTATTATCTGCGCGACCCTATCCCCGGAACCACCGGGATCACCGATCAGCAATTATTTCCGGCGTTCAGCCTGCCGATCAACGGCCCTGCTAATCTGTTTCTCCCCTTGGTGCAGCGATAATCTCGCTTTGAGATAGACGCCCTCTTGCGGCTAAAAACGCGGGTCAGGGGGAATCCACCCAACGCACATTGATTGAAGCCCAGGCTAGGGCGATCAAGATAAAGAGCGCCTCCCCCAGCGTCCACCACAAACGCGCCAGCAGCGCCACGCTTAAAGCTTCACTGAGCGGGATATAGGCGGCCAACAAGCCAGATAGCGCCGCTTCGCGCACTCCCAGGCCGGCCGGCGCCAGAACCACCACAAACCCGGCGCACCACGCCAGGGCGAAAATACTGGCTGCTTGCAACCAGGTCAGTTGTCGTAGTTGCGGCGCGACGCTGATTGCTAGATAGTAAAAACCGACGCCCACCAGCAACCAGAATATCAGGCTGGTCAGTAACGAAGCCGGCGCCCAGGCGATGCTGAAAGTTTCTATCGGGCTTGCGCCTTGATCCGCACCGGTTGGGTTTGCAGGTTGCGGTTTGCCCTTTTTGAAGCCGAGTTTGAGCGCCTCGAAGGTGCGCCGCGCTTGAGCGAGCGCTTTCCATGCCAGGGGGTGCTGCGATAACAGCACAGTCGCCAGACATACAAGCGCGCCGGCAAACACTGCAGCTCGCACCCAAGGTTCTATGCGCAGGCCGCTAAAGACGCCCGCAATCCCTAACGCCGCTGCTCCCAGAAAAAGCGCCCCCACCTCTTGCACCAGGCTGATCACCGAGGCTGATTTTTCCACGCCGATTGCCTGGTAAGCCGCCACGCGACCCGGAAAAGCCCAGATGCCGCCGGGCAGGTACTTTGCCGCCTGCGATATGAAGTAGACTGCGGTGATGCGCCAGTAAGCGAAATCCTGTTTTAAAAAGCGCAATACAATCCAGGAGATCGCCCCCATCAACGGCTGCGCCAGCATTAAGATTGCCCAACCAAGCGATGCCTGAAGCCAGTTGACCTGCGCCAGAACCTGGCGGACTTCCGTCCATTGTTGATAGATTGCGTAGCCCAGTGGCGCTAACAAAGCCAGCACAAAAGCTACGCGCAGAAATGCAGTTATGGCGCGCCAGTTTTTAGCCGGCGGCTCAACTTTCTTCATTCGCCCCGCTTAATGGCGTTTCGTATAGCTTAACGAATTCGTCGCCGTGGTAAGTGATCGTTGCGTTGGATATCTGGCTGGATACTAAGCCCAACAACATGGCTAATACCCCGGCGATGAACAATACCACCGAAGAACC
The DNA here is from genome assembly GCA_020724505.1 of Anaerolinea thermophila. Classification (GTDB taxonomy): domain Bacteria; phylum Chloroflexota; class Anaerolineae; order Anaerolineales; family UBA4823; genus RBG-16-57-11. The sequence continues at coordinate 5,215 of DYGV01000121.1, read as the reverse complement.
AGGCACAACTAATCTCCCGGCCGCCCATATACCGGCTGCCATAGCCGCCAGGCCCAAGAACAGGAGAAAGTTAGAGACCGGCAAGAAAATGCGCAGCGGATCATAAAGCATGATCATGCGCAGGATAATCAGGAAGAATTTACGCCCATCTTTGAGAGGATTGATCTTGCTCTTCCCCTGCGTGCGCGGGTGCACTCGGACGGGGACATAAGCGACGCTATAGCCGGCTTTCAAGAAAGCCAAAGTGACCGTGATTTCTGTGGAAAATCTGGATGGAAACAGAGGCAGAAAATGCAGCACTGCCTCCCGCCGCATGGCTCGGAAGCCCGAGGTTAGATCAAGAATTGGGAATTGAGTCAGCCAACTGGCGAACCAGTTGAAAAATCCGTTGCCCAGATTACGATGCCATTTACCGGTATACTCATGCGTCCGAGCTCCCACAACAAGATCGTATGTGGGGATCTTTTCCAGTAATTTGGGCATCTCCTCTGCGTCGTGCTGACCATCCGAATCCATAAATACCACAATATCTCCCTTTGCCAGGCGGATGCCGGTGCGTAAAGCCGCGCCGTTGCCTTTGTTGTAAACATGGCTCACGAGCCGTAAACATTCAGGATATTCTTTTTGCAAACCAAGCAATATTTCTTCGGATGAATCGCTGGAGCCATCATTGACTGCCACGACTTCGAAAGAAAGTCCAGTTGCGGAAAGAGTTCTAATGGTCTGGCGCACAACATCGCCTACAGCTTCCGCTTCATTGTAAACAGGTAGCACAACGGAAATTTCGGGCTTACTCATCTCTTTTAACCTTGTATAACTTCCATCCTAAATCTGTTGTTGGAAGGACGTCCAACCATTCCGCCCAGGACGCGCCTTCTGAATAGAGCTTCTTATGGGCGATATTGATTGAATAGAGCGCTCCGCGTTGTTCAGGGCGTGGCAGAATGAGGTAATCTACATAAGCTGGCGGGTTTTTGAGCGCCTCCTCATAGTTGGGATCGGTGAAATCCATGAACAGCGCATGGTCTTTAGCCCCCAGCATAATGCCAAAACCGAATTGATAGGTATCAATCAACACCCGCGAGCCGGGCGGGAGGATACTCGGCAAGAGCTGACCAATCTGGTAGGCCTGATCGAAATTCCTGTTATCCAACGGTTCTCTGGTGGTGATCCCTTTCCAAGACTCCCGCTCGATGTCCTGATAAGGGTATCTTTCCAAGGTTGCCAATGACAGAGCATTGGAAGCAAGAGTGAGAAAGATAAATGCGCCGAATAAGAGAGTCGTCCCGCGTCGGTAGTTAGATACGACCGGCAACAGGCGATAGGCCGCGACCATGGCAATCACGAGCCCCAGCGGAATCGACATGACGAAATAACGCAGCAGCGGCACATTGGCGCGTTGGAGCAGTAGGATGAACTGCGCTGTCGGGATCACCCAGAACATCAGCGCCAAATAGGTCAGGAAGAAGGATTTTTGCCGCCAACCGATGATCAGGGCTGCCAGGCTGCCGATCGCGCCCAGGAAAAACAGGGAGATCCAAACGCCAAAAACCAGGCGGAAAGAGAATGAAGTGTTAACGACCAGGCCCACATAACTCGAAAGCTGCATCTCTGCCAGGCTGACCGCGCTGCGATTGTTGAAAAGGAAGTAAAGCGGATTTCCCATGATGAACCAGTTAGCCACCGCCCAAAGGAACAAGGGGTAGATCGTCAACGAACCATATGCCAGCAGGCGCCCCTCTAAGAATTCTCGAAACTCTGCCTCGGAAAAGCTGTTGCGCCGCTTCCAGCACAGCGCCACCAATATCAAGCCGCTCCACAGGGTAATTAAGATGAACTCGTATCGCACCAGTGGTAACAAGCCAAAGAAACCGCCTGAAATAATCAGATAGGTATTTCGTTCGCTTTGCCAGAAGCGCGTTAGCCAGTAGAAAGCGGCGAGTAAGAACAACATCAGCAGCGCTTCGCTCATTCCATTGGCGCCGAAGGCGATGATCAACGGGTTGACGGCGAACAAAAAGACCACCGCCCAGCGCCATCCAGCAGGAAAGCCGCATAACTCTGCAATGTGGTTGATTGCCACGCAAGACAGTGCCGTGGCTACCGCCGAGACCGCCACCACTGCAAACCAACTTTCAACCATCCAGGTAGAAATGGTGAATGGGAGGATCGCCAGGGTGGGGAGCGGAGGCCAGACAAAACCAATTGAAGCCAGTTTGACTTCTGTTCCATAAAAAACCAGCCAGGCGCTCACCAGGCGCGCCAGGCTGTCGTATGGCAGGTAATGCCGATAGAGGCTGAGATACCCCCCCAGCGATAAATAGAAAATCATCGCTGCGCCTGCAATGATTAAGTCTTCCTTCAACCGAATGCGCATCTCAACATACCCCCGATCTGATCATCGGATCACCGTTACAAAGAATTTCCACCTGAAGTATTCAATGCTTAAGAATTTTCGAACCCATCTTTTTTTACCCATCCCCCTATGTCCTAGAACAAAAGGGGATGGTGGTTTTTTGGCGGCGGAATCGCACAAGGACCACCAATTTCCTCTTCTCCCCGCCCCCTGAGGGGCAAGGGTGGGGGGAACCGCCGAATGTTTACTGCTAAAGAGAATCTTCATACTGCCCATGCGCTGTCGAGTGCGGTGCGATCAAAATGGACATGTGGGCTATCCACACTTATTATATAATAAGTTGCCAGAGGTGTTTATGAAAGCCATGCTGTTCAAACAAATCTGTAATCTCAGCGATGGCAACCCGCCTTTAGAGCTGGTTGAATTGCCGAATCCGAGGCCTGCGCAAGGGGAAATCCTGGTGCGTGTTTCGGCTTGTGGCGTGTGTCATACCGAATTGGATGAAATCGAAGGGCGCACCCCTCCGCCTCGTTTGCCGGTCATCTTGGGGCATCAGGTTGTTGGACGGGTTGAGGCGAACGGTCCGGGGGCGAGCCGCTTTCAGGTGGGCGAGCGCGTGGGCGTCGCCTGGATTTATTCCGCCTGTGGGCAGTGTGCTCATTGTCTGGCAGGCGACGAAAATCTTTGCGCCGATTTTCGCGCCACCGGGCGCGACGCGAACGGCGGATATGCGGAATATATGACCGTACCCGAAAGTTTTGCCTATCCAATTCCGCAAGTGTTTAGCGACGCTGAGGCGGCCCCCTTGCTTTGCGCCGGCGCTATCGGTTATCGTTCCTTGCGCCTCGCCGATCTGCAAGATGGGCAAAAATTGGGCTTGACCGGTTTCGGCGCCTCGGCTCACATCGTTCTCATGCTGGCGCGTCACATTTATCCGAACAGCCCGATATATGTCTTCAGCCGAAATAAGAAAGAGCAGGCGTTTGCGCGCCAATTGGGCGCGGTGTGGGCGGGCGCGATCACCGACCGCCCCCCACAACCATTGGATCGCATCATTGACACAACACCCGTCTGGTTGCCGGTGGTGGAAGCCATGCGCAATCTGGCCCCAGGCGGGCGGCTGGTGATCAACGCCATTCGTAAAGAGGAAAGCGACAAAACCACTTTGTTGCAATTGGATTATCCGACGCATTTGTGGATGGAAAAATCCATCCTGAGCGTTGCCAATGTCAGCCGCAAGGACGTCAGCGAATTTCTGAAGCTGGCGGCGGAAATCCCGATCCGCCCGGAATATCAAGAGTATGATTTGAGCGAGGCCAACCAAGCATTGATGGAGTTGAAACAGGGTAAAATTCGCGGTGCGAAGGTGCTACGCATCCAGTAGGGGGCGAAAACCATGACCACCAATCTCCAAATTATTTCAGATCTACGGTTATTGATGGAAAATCAACAGCCGATCGAAATGCTGAACACCTATAAGGGCGCGCCATTTGTCTATCAGGGGCATTTAGCGAGCATCCGCGGCGATCATGTGCTGGTTCGAACGGATGAGCCGGAGATCGTGTTGTTGCAGAAAGATCGCCGTACCGAAGTATTGGGAAACAACTTCTTCGAGCCATTCTCAGCGCAGGTTTCCTCCGTAGATCTGATGCAAGGGATGGCGACGTTGTACAACTTCTCCTATCTGGGCGTGAAGTTAGGCGAGCGGATGCTGGCTCGCGTGGAACCCAAAGCGCCTCTGCCGGTCAACATCTTGATCGGCAGAGATCAGATCGCGGCGGAGCTAGCGGACATCTCGATGAACGGGGCGGGTCTGCGGATTCCAACCGATCAATTTACGCCGGCGCTGAAGCCAGGGGCAGTGATCCATATTTCAATGGAATTGCCGAGCGGCGCCATTTCCGCGCGTGGCGCCATCTTGAGCGCCGTTCGCGCTCCGGGTCGCTATCGTTTTTCGTTGCGTTTTGCCCCCGATCATCATTTTAGGGGGGTCTTATTTCGTTATTTGGTGAACCGGCGTAGGGAGATCGAGGCCGAATTGATCGAGGAGTTCGATCGGGCGCGTAATGCTGTCACATAGTGGGTCAAACTGGTGCTCAAAGATGACACCAGTAGCTGCCTGAAGACGTAAAAAAGTCGGCTGCACCGACTCCAGTTCACTTGGGTTATGATTGTCCTGCGGGTTTCTGACCTTACAGACCCTTTTTTAGAAAACCTGCGGGGCGTTTTGCACTGATGAGAGAAACCAATTTCGGTGAATATCCATAGTTGCCCCAGGCGTCGGTTTCAACGTCTGCTGGACTTTCTGTGCGCAATCACTTGACGGATCCGCCGGCAGGTGATATAGTCCAGCCCAACATTTAGAAGCATCGCGATACAGGCGCGTTGGTAATGGTGAAACTTTACGTCGAAATCCGCTCCCGTCGTTGCGCCCTCTTCCCACCGGGGAGGTAGGGTGCGGTTGCGTTTTCGACATGCGCTAAGCAAAACGACCGTTATCGCCAGTCAGGTATGCCCTCCTACCCCAGGAGGGCTTTTTATTTAATCTCAACAGATTTCAGGAGGCTCAAAATGGTTAAGGCAAAAAATGTCAAGAAAGTTGTTCTGGCTTATTCGGGTGGTCTGGACACCTCGGTCATTGTCCCCTGGCTGCGCGAAAATTATGGTTGTGAAGTGGTGTGCTTCACCGCGGATGTCGGCCAGGGCGAGGAACTGGATGGTTTGGAGGCTAAAGCACTTGCCAGCGGCGCCAGCCAATTGATTATTCATGATATGAAAGAGGAATTCGCCCGCGATTATATTTTTCCGGTGCTGCGCGCTGGCGCGGTGTACGAGCGCAAGTATCTGTTAGGCACCTCG